>CAUUIH010000064.1:0-8059 GCA_963545165.1 uncultured Veillonella sp. | reverse complement strand
CCAGTGATTCAGTATGATGAATTACTACTCTATATAGGAGGTATTATGAAAACTAGATTAACAGAATTATTAGGTATTCAATATCCTATTATCCAAGGTGCTATGGCATGGACTTCGGAACACACGTTGGCTGCTGCCGTTGCTAATGCAGGAGCTACTGGCGTTATTGCTACAGGCGGTCGTGATACTGAATGGGTACGTCAAGAAATTCGTCAATGCAAATCTTTAACAGACAAACCATTTGGTGTGAACTTAATGTTAATGGCACCGAATCTAGATGATATTGTAGCGGTTATCGTAGAAGAAAAACCTGCGTTTGTTACCTTAGGTGCTGGTAATCCTGTTCCTTTCATTGAACCATTACATGCGGCTGGTATTAAAGTCATCCCAGTAGTACCGAATGTAAAATTGGCTAAACGCGTAGCAGCTGCTGGAGCAGATGCCATTATCATCGAAGGCCAAGAAGCAGGCGGTCATATCGGCACGCAAACGACAATGGCTTTGCTTGAAAACGTTGTACCAGAGGTAGATATTCCTGTCGTTATCGCTGGGGGTATCGTCGATGGACGAGGACTCGCTGCCGGTCTTACTATGGGCGCTGCTGGCGTTCAAATGGGATCTCGTTTCATCCTTGCCGAAGAATGTAAAATGCATCAAAACTGTAAAGATGCTATCATCAATGCAACCGATACAGATTCTACAGTAACAGGTCTTACTTTCAACCATGGCGTACGTGGTTTAAAAAGTGAATTTACAGCTCGTTATTTAGAAGCTGAATATAGCTGTGCACCTAAAAGCGAGTTGACTGCTATGGCTATTGGCACTAATAAAAAAGCAGCTGTTGATGGCGACACTGTAAACGGCGTAGTACAAGTTGGTCAAGGTTTAAATCGTTTAACACAAGTAGAACCTGCCAAAACTATCGTTGAGTCCGTTGTGGCAGAAGCTAAAGAGGCTATTAAAAAAGCACAACAATATATCTAAACCAATTATATCTACAAATTATAAGCCATTACGTAGATAATTCTAATTCATTGGATATTATGTGTGTCAATACGTTACCCATAGCATTACTATTTTACTTGTATGCTAATAGGTGAAGATCATTTCTTACACTAATATCCTTTAATTACCAAAAGGTACACTACATGTATCGTAATTATATATAACTATATCTAGGAGGATACTATGCTACCATTTAAAGGAAAATATCCAAAATTAGATCCAAAAAGTCACGCTATGCCCGGCGCTGAACTGGCTGGCGATGTGGAATTAAAAGAATATGCCTCCGTATGGCAAAATGTATCTGCCCGTGGAGACGTTAATAAAATCGTTGTTGGTCGTTATTCTAATGTACAAGATAATTCCGTACTTCACGTAGACGATGACCACGCTTGTATCCTTGGTGACTTCGTGACCATCGGCCACAGTGCTATCATCCACGCCTCTACCTTAGAAGACCACGTATTAGTGGGCATGGGCGCTATCGTGCTTAGCCGTTGTCATATTGGCCGTGGATCCATCATTGGCGCAGGAGCTCTCGTCTTAGAAGGCACAGAAATTCCACCATACTCTCTTGTGGTAGGTAGCCCTGCCAAAGTCATCCGTACAGATGAAAAAATGATTGAGAAAATCCACAACCAAGCTGTAAAATACAAAACATTGTGGACAAAAGAATATGGATTCTTACCAGATGCTGACGGCGAAGTATGGGATCCTAGCCAAACCATCGTGTAGAATAACACAATATAAAAGAGGAAAGTTGATGCTTCTAGTCAACTTTCCTCTTTTCATATACTTCTTAGAATACCAAAAACGGATATTTGACGCCCCATCAAATATCCGTTCTTAACACCTATTCCATATACAAAACGACTTCCCCCTGTTGCAAGGACGTTTGTATATCAATTATCCGCTGATTGCTACTGCCCCTAAAGGCTAATCCTGGATCTCGTAACTCATCTACGAATTTTCCATCTACTAAGATGTGGCAACGCCCTAACAATCGTCGTTTATTAGGACAAGCTATAATCTCTTCATAGGTATAGCCTGAATACACCCAAATTGGTTTGTCTGGAGCTACCTCCAACACTCTATCCACTAAGGGTACTAATCCGTCAATATTTTGAAACGGTTCTCCCCCTAGTAAGGTCAATCCACTGCATGCAGGTGCTTTTACATAGGATAGCAATCGTTCTGTATCAGATTCAGTCCACTCTTTGCCAGCAGAAAAATCTTGGTATTCTTCGTTGAAGCAATTATAGCAACAATGAGTGCAACCGGTCACAAATAAGGATGTACGGATACCCTCACCATTAGCAATATCATATTGTCTAAGTTGTCCGTATCGCATGGCACATCCTTCTTTCATTATCGAGTTAAATATGCATCACTCGATCTTTAATTTCCTTAGTACGCCCTTCATTCCAGAAGTTTTCACCTAAGTAACCACAAGTTCTACGAATGACCGTCAATGTATCACGGTTCGTATTGTGGCAACGAGGGCATTCCCATTGCACCTGATCATTGACGACAATTTCCCCATCAAAGCCACATTCATGGCAATAGTCAGATTTTGTATTAAACTCTGCATAGGAAATGGTATCGTAAATATACTGCATCATCGTTAACAAAGCAGGAATATTATTGTTCATATTAGGAATTTCCGCATAGGAAATGCAACCACCTGTGGATAAACGTTGGAACTCAGATTCAAAAGCAAATTTATCGAACACATTGATCTCTTCACGCACATTTACATGGTAACTATTTGTGTAATACCCTTTGTCGGTAATATCTGGAATTTCTCCAAATCGCGCTCTATCAATGGAGGAGAAACGGTTAGTTAAGCTTTCAGCTGGCGTACCATAGAGAGCAAAGCCAATGTTGTGTTTACTGCGCCATTCTTCTGTAGCATTGTGCAATCGTTCCATCACTTTTTTAGCAAACTCATGGCCTGTTTCCGATGTATTGGAATCTCCCACAATTAGCTTCGTTGCCTCATATAAACCGATATACCCCAAGGAAATCGTTGCATACCCACCTTCTAGTAAAGGACGAATTGGAGCCCCCTTAGGCAAACGAGCAATGGCACCATATTGCCAGTGGATAGGAGATACATCACTAGTTACATCTTTTAACAAATCATAGCGGAATAACAAGGCTTTTTCTGCTAATTCCAGACGTTTTTCAAGGATTTCAAAGAACACATCTTCCTTGCCTTGCGCTAAAATTCCAATTTGCGGTAAATTTAAGCTCACTACGCCCATATTAAAGCGACCATTGAATACATATTCCCCTTGCTCATTTTTCCAAGGAGACAAGAAGGAGCGACAACCCATTGGAGCAAACACATTACCTTCGTAGATTTCTTTCATTTTTTTCGCAGAAATATAGTCAGGATACATTCGTTTCGCTGTGCACTGCGCTGCCAATTCTGTCAAATAATAGTATTCGCTAGTAGGATGTACATTGTGTTCATCCAACACATAAATCAACTTAGGAAAGGCTGGTGTAATATACACATCGGCCTCATTTTTAATACCTTGAATACGTTGTTTTAGAATCTCCTCATCAATTAAAGCAGCTTCTTTTGCTAGTTCACTATTTGGATCAAAGTGCATAAACAAGGTCACAAATGGCGCTTGACCATTGGTCGTCATCAATGTATTGATTTGATATTGTATCGTTTGAATACCATCTTTTACTTCTTTTTGTGTCCGTTTCCAAGCAATCTCTTCCGCTTTTTGTACATCTGGAGCCATACCATACACTTCTACTTGTTCTTGCAGTGTTAACTCCAAATATTTATCATAGGACTTCCGTACATAAGGAGCTAATATACGATCGATACCATTAATGCTTTGCCCACCATATTGACCAGATGCGACCTGTGCAATAATTTGTGTTGTTACCGTACATGCTACTTGAAATGATTTTGGTGTATCAATGCGTTTCCCATTGATAACTGTACCGTTCGTCAACATATCTTCTAAATTGACCAAGCAGCAATTAAACATAGGTTGAATGATATAGTCCATATCATGAAAATGGATGGCACCACTGTCATGAGCTTGTACGATATCCGTAGGAATCAACTTTCTACGAGCAATATCTTTGCTCACTTCTCCTGCAATCAAATCGCGCTGTGTGGACACAATAGATGCATCTTTATTGGAATTTTCATCCAACACTGCTACATTAGACCGATTGAGCAAGCCAAATACATCTTTGTCTGTCGTATTTTCCACACGCTTGAAAGCTTGCACTGCTTTATAGTTTTCATAAGCACGAGCCGTAGCAGGATTATTATTTTCTAGGAGTTTATAATATACTTGATCTTCAATGGCGTAGATGGTAATATTACGTCCCATTTTTTCAGCATAGGCTTCGATTTCATTGGCGATTTGCAAAGCCAATCCTGGCGTATAGACCCCAGTACTACTGTGCATAGCCTTTTCTATAGCCACAATGATTTTTTCTTTATCAAAAGCAGCCTCTTTGCCATCCCGTTTTATTACCTGTATCATAGTATAACCTCCTATTACCTAATGTCACCTATGCCAGTTTTAGCATAATGGACATTCGATTCAGTATGAACCATATACGCAATATATAAAAGACACTCTTACTTTATATACATTGCATAGTTAAATCAAAATGTAGACATATAAAAAGAGCAGTTTCTGTTCCTGCCTATGAGTTGTCTACACCTGTAGAGTTTTCTTACTATTGTTAAATGTTTCACTAGAAACTACCCCACTGGGGTACCGTTGACTCTAGTTTACAACATCTTGTAGCTAATTTCAATCCGAAACACTATATCATGTATATCAATTAGATATAGTAAACTTATAAAAAATCATAGAATCATATAATTTCATAGAATTATAGCAGATTGTGATTCACTACATTGCATGGGAAAAGGACTTTCAGTGAATGACTAATTGATATAGAGCATGTGTTGACATTCCCATACTCTGTCAAAAGAAACGGCACATTACACAACAAATGCTCCAAATACAAAAAAGCGACTACATCCAACAGGATCTAATCGCTTTTATGACCTACGTTTTATAATTTAATTTTTGTAGCAATCCATGCAGATAGAATTGCTTTTAGAATATCACCGATGACAAATGGATAGAACAAAATTCCCAAGGCTTTTTGTAATCCATCAACAGTGAATGGTATCTTTGCAACAGACATGAAGTACGGCACTGCCGCTACATAGGTAATCACAATACTCACTACCGTAGCTACTACAGCATATCTAAGAAAACTTTTTTCTGTTCCCTTTAAGCAACTAACTGCTGTATAAGCGATAGGCCAAATCAAAATAATTCCGCCTGTAGGACCAAGTATTTTCCCCATACCACCAGTAAATCCAGTAAATACAGGTAATCCAACTGCTCCTAACAGTACATAGACTAATACTGTCAAAAATGCTTGTTTCGGTGACAAAAGTAAACCAATCAAACACAAGGCAATAGTAATCAACGAAATCATCCCTACCCCCATTGGGTTTGGAATTGATAATTGTGCCATTACACAAACTAATGCCACTAATAACGCCATTTTTGTCAAATCTCTAGTCTTTAACATTCACTAACTCCTCTTCATAAATCCATTTACAATGAGCACGTCCTCCATGAGTACCAACTAAGTCACACTCACCAATTTGACTATGCTTTTCTGAATGGATTGCAAGTTTTTCTACAGAAATAACATCTCCACCATAAAATGGTGCTGAAAACGTAATATCTAATTGAAGTAACATTGTTTCATCTAACACGTGATGTGCCATATGTGATAACACCATTAATTCTGGTACTACAGGAATTTCTTCCCGATAGATGGGATTATTATCTTGAATGGCATCGACAAACTCAAGAATCGATTCTGGTGTAAACACAAATTTCGTTCTTGTTCTGTCTTTCAACTCGCCTGGCCAAACCTTTGGCATTTCCCCCAATGAAACTTCATCATGGTGATTCCGTTCGGAATCAAACCGTTCTAACATCGTGGACACTAATGTGCCTTTTGAATTACAAACAGTCACTATATGTTCTTGCTTTCTTGGGGTATAGTTGATTTGTAACTGTGGTGATCTTGTAGTTCGTTTAAATTGTACATTACGCACAATCACGGTATTAGGAATTTCCCTTACACTTGTCAAGCCCTTACATAGTGTATGCATAGTGCCTCCTCCCCATAGCATGGGTTTTACTGGATCTTACAAGCTTACATGATTCTTACATTCTGTTACACCCTTATTATAATTAATCAAACTGTATATAGTCAACCTATTTTTCAAATTAATTGTTTACATATAATGATTGCACGTTCATATATATCACATAAGGAAATCAAAAGGACTGTAATGCAGAGTTTATCTCTACACTACAGTCCCCATATGATGCACACTGGTACTACAGATAGGCTACTTTCAAATTAGAAAGAATATCCTACACCTGCATGTAATCCTTTGACATCAGTTTTATTTTGGTTCATATTATATTGATCATATTGATAATACACATTCAAATCAATATCTGGGCGCAAGCCATAGGAAGCTCCTACTTGGTACGTTCCTTTAATGTCATTACCAAAGCCTACTTTAGCAAAGCCTTCAATTTTATCAGATAATTGGGTATGTCCAATCACGCCTGCTTGATAGCCAAAGCCGTTTTGCTTAGGTCCCATATCTACATAGGTACCCGCACCATACACGTTGATATTAGGACGCACTGCATAGGCACCTGCTAATTGATGATCTTTGATATCTGCTCCTGTACGATTCACTTTATTGAAGGAATATTGTGCCGCCAAATTGTCAGACAATCCTTGTTGTGCAGAGACACCAAAACCATCTTTACGTTTTGTATCTTGTGCTGTTTTTTTAGATAAAGAATATTCAGCGGCTACTTTCGTTTCACCTGCATTAATATTTGTCACAGGAACAGCAGCTGCAAATACAGAAGCACTAAAGGCAGCTAACACTGCTGTGGCTACTATGATTTTCTTCATAATATCCTCCTTCTATGAGAATCTTATCGTTTCATGAAAGCTGGTACGTCTGGAGAGTTGCCTGTAGCGCCAAATGGGCTTTTACGAGCAAAACCATTAGAAGAACCTTGGTCACCAAAACCAGTAGCAACAACAGTGATGAATACTTTGTCACCAACATTTTCATCGATAACAGAACCGAAGATAATATTTGCTTCTGGATCTGCTGCTTCAGAAATGATTTCTGCTGCTTCATTGATTTCAAATAGGCTTAATTCTTCACTACCAGTAATGTTTAACAAGATACCTTTTGCACCATCGATAGAAGTTTCCAATAGTGGGCTGTTGATTGCTTGTTTAGCTGCATCTACAGCACGGTTTTCACCTTCGCCAACGCCGATACCCATCAATGCTTCCCCTTGGTTTGTCATGATTGTTTTTACGTCTGCAAAGTCAAGGTTGATTAAACCTGGTTTTGTAATTAAGTCGGAAATACCTTTGATACCTTGACGCAATACTTCATCAGCTGTCAAGAACGCATCTTTCAAGGAAGTTTTGCGATCAATGATACCCAATAAACGATCATTTGGAATTGTGATGATAGTATCAACTTTACCAGTTAATGCTTCAATACCACGCTCAGCTTGTTCTTTACGTTTTTTACCTTCAAAGCCAAATGGTTTTGTTACAACGCCTACTGTTAAAGCGCCTGCTTCACGAGCACATTCTGCTACTACAGGAGCCGCACCAGTACCAGTACCACCGCCCATACCAGCAGTTACGAATACCATGTCAGCACCTTGTAATGCTTTCAAAATATCTTCGCGGCTTTCTTCAGCAGCTTCACGACCTACTTCTGGGTTAGCGCCAGCACCTAAGCCTTTAGTCGCTTTTTCACCAATTTGAATGCGAACTGGTACATTAGTGCCATCTAAGGCTTGTGTCTCTGTGTTAGCAACCAAGAAATCAACATTTTCTAAGTCGCTGCCAATCATGCGAGATACGGCATTTCCGCCGCCGCCACCAACACCAATAACTTTAATTTTTGCAA
>CAUUIH010000063.1:0-8117 GCA_963545165.1 uncultured Veillonella sp. | reverse complement strand
TTCCTAACTGAATTACACAGATGCAAGAAGAGCACGACATGTTCCTGAACAAACATTATGAAATACCGTTTGTGAAGGAATGTGTCGTGCTCTTCCCTTTATCATATTTAGTTAACCGCCACAAGGCAGAATAGCATCGCAAGTGACGCTTTAGGAGCGCGCATTTCGTGCATCTTTTTTGTTATTAGATTTCCAAATCGCCCACAAGGATGTAGCTACGCAAATGGAGGAGTATGCACCACTTACGAAACCAACGATCATACATAGAGCAAAGTTCTTTGTTGTATCCCCGCCAAAGAAGTATAAGGAACAACATGCAAACAATACTGTAGATAGTGTATAGCAGGAACGATGAATACTTTGATGGATACTCGCATTGGCAAGATCTGCAAATGTATCGGTACGTTTATGAGTATGTGTATTCTCACGAATACGGTCAAAGATTACGACGGATTCGTTCATAGAGTAACCAATAACAGTCAAGATTGCCGCCAAGAAGGAAGAATCAATTTCTAAATGGAAAAAGGAGAATATACCTAGTACCATGATAAGGTCATGGAAGATGGCTGACAAACAAGACAAGGCTACTCTATACTCAAATCGATACGTGATATATAGCGCCAATGCCACAAAGGCTATTAACAAGTTAGTTAAGGCATGCTCTGTTACTTCAGAACCAATGACAGCACCTACAGATTCAATACGTTTTACTGTACCTTCTGCTAAGTTTTTGTTCAACGCTGCTACCACAGCTTGACTTTCACTGGCCTCAAGGTTACGGGTACGAATCATCACCGTTTTGCCTTCTGTATCTGTAGCATCTGCACCCGACAACTGGATAACAGAATTTTCTAAGTCAAAGGCTTTCAAATTTTCCCTTACAGCAGATACCTGCACTGGTTTGCTAAATTCCACTTCTACAATGGTGCCGCCTGTAAAGTCAATACCAAAGTTAAATCCATACATAAACATGGAAATAATACTTAGAATAACTGCAATGGAGGAGATACTAAACCACCAACGATGACGTTTTATTACATCAAATGTCATTTTTTCTTATCTCCTTTCTTAAATGCTTCAATCGTAACAGATGGAGATACATTAGAACCATACCAGAATGGGCGGTTTGTAATTTGTGCCGCAATGAGCATATGCATCAAGGTACGACTCATGGATACGGCTGTAAACATGGATACGATAACACCTAATGCCAAGTTGATAGCGAAACCTTTTACAGGACCACTACCAAGGACGATTAGGATTACTGCCGTAATCATAACGGATGTATTCGCATCAAAGATTGTGTCGAAGGCACGACGGAAACCAGATTCCATAGACATGCGCAATGTTTTACCTTCCACCACTTCTTCTTTGAACCGTTCAAAGATCAGGATATTCGCATCCACGGCAACCCCCATACTGAGGATAATACCCGCTACACCTGGTAAGGTCATGGTCGCATTCAGGGCATGCGGTCCTAGGATTGCCACCAAAATTAATACAAACACTAACAAAGCGATGGTTGCTACGAATCCAGACAATCTGTATAAAACAAGCATAAATGCAATGATTAAAGCAATACCAACACCAAATGCTACGACGGATTTATCTTTAGAATCTTGACCCAATGTAGGACCCACTGTACGCACTTCCATAACTTCTACTTTTACAGGTAACGCACCGGAACGTAGCAAAATAGCTAAGCTTTTCGCTTCTTCCAAGTCGCGGCTACCAGTAATACGAGCACTACCACCAGTAATTGGTTCGTTTACTACTGGATTTGTCAATTGCTCACCATCAAGATAAATACCGATGTGGCGACCAATATTGGCTGTTGTTAATGCGCCGAATTTTTTCGCCCCTTCATCTGTTAATTGAATGTTAACAGATGCTTGTTTACCTTCTAATTGTTCTTTCGCATCTTTTAAATCATTACCATCTAAATGGACTTTACCATTTTCATCACGGAACTCAAGAACCGCCGTTTTACCAACTGTTTCGATGGCTTTTTGTGGATCTTTTTCACCCGGCAATTCGATAATGATACGTTTTTTACCTTCTCGTTGAATGATAGGCTCAGTTAAACCCATTTCATTAATACGACGGCCTAAGATTTGAATAACCCGTTCTACTGCATCATCTGTGACCACATTAGGGCCAGAATCTTGTGCTTCTAATACAATGTGGGTACCACCTTGTAAATCCAACCCTTGTTTAATAGAGTTAGCTAGTGGTCCAATGAGCCAAATAAATAGGCCTAAAATCACTGCTACTACGCCGAAAAAGCGTAAAGCTGCTTTTGTGTTCAAAGGATTCCCTCCTATTCTTTATAACAATGGATACTCTCTGATGGTGTCACAATTGTGTGCATCCACTCATCATGAGGTGCCATGGGTAACATGTCTTCTGAAAGTTGGTTATCCCAAGCAATACCGATACGTTTTTCTATTGGAATCTGCCCCAAATATCGGTCATAATATCCAGCTCCCATTCCCATACGGCCGCCTGCTCTATCAAAGGCTAACCCAGGAACAAGAATACAATCCAATTTTTGAGGTTCTACGATGTCATAGGGTTCCTTAGGAATACGGATCCCCAATGTCCCCCTTGTTAGATCCTCTAAACTCGTTATGCGTACTCCTACCATCTTTGTTTTTGTGACACACACAGGCACATAGATATGCTTTCCTTGTTGCAATGCTTCTGTCATGAACATATCTACATTCGCTTCCTTTGGCATAGCCAAGTACGCCATGATATGCTCCGCATCAGCCACTGTAGGAATAGACCACAATCGATTCGTCAATTCTCTAGACCAAGTAGAAACCTCTTGAACTTGTACATTGCGACGACGCTCTAAAAAGACTTGTCGCAATGACACTTTATCCATTACTTTTGGTCCTTTCCAAGAACTTGAGCAATGGCTGTACGAGCAAATTTCATTTCTACTTTTTCAGATACTTGAAGCACTGCTGTATCTTCTGTTAAGGAAATGATTTCCCCGTAAATACCGCCTACAGTCAATACTTTTTGACCTTTTTTTAAGCTGTTCAACAATACTTGACGTTGTTTTTGTTGTTTCTTTTGCGGACGATACAACAAGAAGTAAAAAATCACGACCATAATCAATAGTGGTAAAATCGCTTGCCCTGTTTGTCCTTGGAAAAATTCTAAGAAATCCATAAGTCCTCCTATTTGCTAAAATATTGCCAGAACTCTTCGCGGAATGCCACAAAGCGATCTTCTAAGATAGCTTTACGCATTTGACGCATGAACTCTAGTAAGAAATATAAATTATGATACGACACCAATCGGAACGCCAAAATTTCTTCTGCCTTGTATAGATGTCGAATATAAGCTCTTGAATAGTTTTGGCATGCATAACAGCCACAACCTTCCTCAATAGGGCCCCAGTCCCGCATAAAAGAGGCGTTGCGTAAATTCAATCGCCCTTTCCATGTCATGGCCATACCATTTCGTGCTACCCGTGTTGGATATACGCAGTCAAACATATCTACACCACGGGCTACGCCTTCTACTAAACAGTCCGCTGTTCCAACGCCCATCAAGTAACGAGCCTTATTTGTTGGCAACAATGGTGTTGTATATTCTAGTACTTCATACATTAAATCATGCGGTTCCCCTACGGAAAGGCCACCGATGCTATATCCTTCAAAGTCCATAGCTACTAATTCTTTGGCACTTCTTTCACGAAGGTCCTTATACATACCACCTTGAACAATGCCGAACATACCTTGATTCTTAGAACGACGTGCCTCTTGACAACGATCCGCCCAACGAGTAGTCCGTGCTGTCGATGCATCTGCATAACGATGATCCGCAGGATATGGGATACATTCATCGAATGCCATCATAATATCAGAACCTAACTGCTCCTGGACTTTTGTAGCCACTTCTGGAGATAAGAATTTTTTCGACCCATCTAAATGGGATCGGAAATTAACTCCTTCTTCCGTAATCTTGCGCAACTTGCCTAAACTGAACACTTGGAACCCACCACTATCCGTTAAAATAGCTTGGTCCCAGTTCATAAATTTATGCAATCCACCAGCTTCTTCCACTAGATCAGCACCTGGGCGCAAGAATAAATGATAGGTATTACTCAAGATAACTTGAGATCCCATCGCTTTCAGCTCCTCTGGGGCTAATGTTTTTACCGTCGCCTGTGTCCCAACGGGCATAAACATCGGTGTTTCATAAGTCCCATGTGGAGTATGCAATAACCCTGCCCGCGCACCTGTATGAGGGCATTGTTTTTGCAATTCATATCTAATTGCCATATATACACTCCTTTATTACTTCTGTATTATAACACAATTTTCAATTTATCGAATGAACATTGCGTCCCCGAAGCTGAAAAATCTATACTTTTCACGGACCGCCTCTTCATAAGCTGCCAAACAATGCTCTCTGCCAGCTAGAGCGCTAATGAGCATGAGCAAGGTAGACTGTGGCAGATGAAAATTAGTGATCAATGCATCCACCATTTTATAGGTATAGCCTGGATAGATAAAAATTTGGGTCCAATCGGATCCACTCTTCACGTGACCAATCTCGGTGGCTGCCGATTCTAAGGTACGCACCGATGTAGTTCCTACGGCAATGACTCTACGTCCTTCTGCTTTGGCACGGTTTACAAGTTCCGCCGTCTCTTCCGACACGTGATAAAACTCTTTATGCATATCATGGTCTTCAATAGATTCTGCCGATACAGGACGGAATGTACCTAGCCCAACATGTAATGTAACAAATCCAATTTGTACACCTTTGGCCTGAATTTCATTTAATAGTTCTGGCGTAAAATGTAAGCCCGCTGTCGGTGCTGCTGCGGATCCTTTTTCTTTGGCATATACCGTTTGATATCTATCTTTGTCTTCTAGTTTTTCATGAATATACGGAGGCAATGGCATTTCTCCAATATCATTGATAATTTCATCAAAATTACCATCTGGCTTAAATTGAATCAAACGGCCACCAAAATCTGTATGGTCCATGACCTCCGCTTCTAAATTAGGTCCAAAGGATAAAAGTTGTCCTTTTAGGCATTTTTTTCCCGGTTTTACAAGGCATTCCCACAGGTGTTCTCCTTTGGGCGTCAACAGTAGCACCTCTACCTTGCCACCCGTTTCTTTTCGCTCCCCATACAAACGAGCAGGGATGACCTTTGTATTATTAAAAATTAATACATCTCCTTCACATAGTTCATCTAGTATGGAGTGAAAGGATGCTTTATGGCATATCTCTCCACTGACCTTGTCCAAGGTCATCAATCGCGACGTATCCCGTGGTTCTACCGGATGCTGGGCAATCAGTTCCTCAGGCAAGTTATAATTAAAATCAGATACTTTCATACTATTCCTCATTATTTGTACAATTTCGTAAGTGCCGTACCTTGGTAGTAATGTTGTAAAATCACTTTATAATAGTCGGGTTGGCTCGCCTCTTTTCGACTTGCCATTTCTGCTGCTCCCCACTGTGAAAGCCCCAATCCATGTCCCCAACCATAGCCATGGATGGTCACAGTTTGATTGGCTTTACTGAAAGCGTGATTGACTTTCATAGAAGAACCTTGTATACGACTAGGCGGTGTTTGTCCCACATAAAAGTCAAACAAAGTAGATTTCAATCCAAATAGACTCTGTACTTGTTCGCCTGTGAGGGATACAGCCCCCTTTTCACCAATAAATTTCATCGTTTTCACACGACCTGATACGCCACGATCTTGGACTTTCATCGGTCGTTCCGCGAGCGGGGATAGTTCAATTCTCTGTAAGTATCCCACCGATTTACTGGCTGATGCTAATTTCTGCTCTATACTTTGACGGCTAGTGATGATATTCCACACCGTGGTATCCTCATGATTAGAATAATCTACTACTCCTTTTAGATATGGTACATCATTGCCCCATACATTTACACTATCCTCTGTATAGCCGCCCCCATCGGAATGAAAGAGAGCATTAATAGGCTGCCCCTGATAGGTAAGAACCATTCCATGCGTACGCTTCACTGCTGCATTGGTGCTAGCATATTCGCTACTTTTGCCACCATATACTTGGTCCGCCGTAGTCGTTCCAATATCATAAAGACTATTTTGTTTACTCTTCATGGAGTGTAAGGCATAGGTTCTAGCCGCCACTGCTTGTGCCTCAAGAGCCGCCGCTGGCCAACTAGGTACTACTTCTTCTGGTACTACGCCTTGTACATATTGTTCTAACCCCAGTACATTGAGTACGCTCATGGATCCTGATGCATTACCATGCACAGTGATAGCTCCTCGATAGGATTTCCCTAATGTTTGCAATTCAGACCCATATCTACCTTGTGCATTTTGAACAGTAATAGACTTATCAATACTATGTCCGTTTACCTGTACAGATCCGCCTCCATTTGAAATCGTCATAGTCTGATTTTCTTTTACCGTTTGCACCTGATGTCCGCCGCTATCTAGGACTACCATAGGCATACTGCTTGTTATGGCAAACGATTGAGACCGATAACCCAGCAATACTCGTATCACTGGCTCTCCACTAATACCTGATTCTCGTATCTTCTTAGATTCTGCTTGTATTATGCCTGTTTTATTGCTCTTATTAGATTCCGATGCAACTTGTTTCCCCGCATTTGCTACTTTTACCGTAGGTTTCTGAATGATTCTTTTGGGTACTGTTGAAGTTTTTCTTTCATTTGGCTTTACAAAGGTGGATTTCACTAATGTACGTTTCGGCACTTCCTTTTGTGATGCTGCCGCCCCTACAAAAGATATACTCCCTAATACAGTTGTCATAACCGCTATCGCCACATACCGATATCCTACCTGTCTCATGCGTCCACCTTTCTAGAAATCCCCAAATGGTCATAGGCAGCAGGTGTCACGATACGCCCACGATTTGTTCTCGCCAACAAACCAAGTTGCATTAAATACGGTTCATACACGTCTTCAACACTTTCACGTTCCTCACTTACAGAGGCCGCAATCGTGTCCACCCCTACAGGCCCACCATCGAATTTTTCAATGATAGTGCTTAAAATGCGTCGGTCAATACGGTCTAGACCTAGTTTATCAATATCTAACCGCTGTAACGCTTGGTCTGCAATTTCTTTTGTAATCACACCGTCACCCAATACTTGTGCTACATCACGGACACGTTTCAACAGACGATTGGCAATACGAGGGGTTCCTCTAGAACGTCGAGCAATTTCACTAGCCCCTTCTGGACCCATATGAATATCTAAAATGTCCGCAGATCGGCTCACAATAAATTCCAACTCATTTTGTTTGTAATATTCTAAACGACTAATCACACCAAATCGATCACGTAGCGGTGCCGCCAAAGACCCCGCTCGTGTAGTAGCTCCAATCAGTGTAAATTTAGGTAATTCAATGCGCACCGATCGAGCACTTGGACCTTTACCAATAATGATATCCAAAGCATAATCTTCCATAGCTGAGTATAACACTTCTTCTACAGAACGAGAGAGGCGATGGATTTCATCGATAAACAGCACATCTCCCGGTTGCAAATTGCTCAATAACGCCGCTAAATCGCCAGCTCGTTCTATGGCTGGTCCAGAGGTAACACGAAAGTTCACGCCTAATTCATTAGCTACAATCCCTGCTAATGTAGTTTTACCCAATCCAGGAGGTCCATATAACAATACATGGTCCAAGGTATCCCCTCGAAGCTTTGCGGCTTCAATAAAAATGTGAAGGTTTTCCTTTGCCTGTGTTTGCCCAATATATTCTTTTAAATAGCGAGGACGAAGACTATATTGCCAATTGTCTTCCTCCCGTTCTTGCATGGTTACAATTCGATTTTCTTGATCCATTCTTATCGCCCTTTACCCAATGCCGCTAATACTTGTTTTAATAAGACAGGTACTTCTTGAGTACCATCGTACACTTCTTGAATCACTGGCTGCACTTCTTGTGCGCTGTATCCTAATGCCATAAGAGCTTCTAGTACTTCTTCGGTAGCACCTACCGGCACTTGTTCTACTGGCGAAATTCTTCCCGTTGGTGTGAAAGTACCAGCAATACCGAGGCTTTCAATTTTATCTTTTAATTCTAGCACCAATCGCTCTGCTGATTTTTT
>CAUUIH010000062.1:0-8274 GCA_963545165.1 uncultured Veillonella sp. | reverse complement strand
CAAATGAAATACTTAGGCATACAACCACATCTGTTCTACGGCTTTGAAATGGACGAAGCCTTGGGCTCCACCATGGGGTTATCCGTCCTTGATGCGGGCATGCATATGTTGAACGATATGAAAACATTCGGCGAAGCTAGCGTAAACGTAGCCGTCGATGGACCAGGGTCTGAACGGCAAGACGGACGGTAGGTTTTGTATACTTTCAAAAGATATGTAGATATATCATTCGTATGTGGGGATATGTATGGAAAATAAAAAGCTACTAGTTGATACTTTGGAGTTAATACACAAACTGGATGCATCAGTGGGACGATATAAAGGCCGAGATGAACACGGCAAGTTGCTTACTGATGATACATTCATGGATGACATGGTAGAAGATGGAATCGCTTATAAATTACAATTTGTAGGAAAATATCTAACTAGAACGTCAGAAGAGTTTAAGATGAAACATCAGGACTTATCTTGGGATTTGATTGCTGCCATCCCCTATCTTGTTTCCTATGCATACAAATTTGGTAAAAGACCAGTGTGGAGTCTCTATTATGAAGAACTACCAGACATTAAAGACGCGGTGATATCCATATTGAAAGAGGAGTATCATTATCCATAACCATATAATGGTTTCATAACAAATCATACTATAAGTTGTAGCAAAATATACGGGCTATATTTTGCTGCAACTTTTTTGTACAACCAATCTACATAGGTATTTTCTTGATTGTAGTGAACAGATATTACTATCTTAGATAGGTATTCCGTATTCTTGTAACGTGGCAATATCAAAGGTTGTTTTATGGGGGGGTCCCATACAAAAATATTTTTAAAAAATTTGTTGACAACTATCCAAATGTTTTGGTATTATAAATGAGCAGTCGCAAGAAAGAAAAACATGGATTGCATACATGCGGAAATAGCTCAGCGGTAGAGCACCGCCTTGCCAAGGCGGGGGTCGCGAGTTCGAATCTCGTTTTCCGCTCCAGTTTGTTCATTCCTCGATAGCTCAGCAGGTAGAGCAATCGGCTGTTAACCGATCGGTCGTAGGTTCGAGTCCTACTCGAGGAGCCAACTTACTTTCGGTTAGTACACTATCATGACCCACTAGCTCAGTTGGCAGAGCACCTGACTTTTAATCAGGGTGTCCCGCGTTCGAGTCGCGGGTGGGTCACCACTTACACAACATGGCCCGTTGGTCAAGCGGTTAAGACACCGCCCTTTCACGGCGGTATCGGGGGTTCGATTCCCCCACGGGTCACCATATGGACGATTAGCTCAGCTGGGAGAGCGCCTGCCTTACAAGCAGGATGTCGGCAGTTCGATCCTGTCATCGTCCACCACACTAGGAACTATCTTCGGATAGTTCCTTTTTTTGTATTTGAGTGATAGGATTATACGTATAAATTAAGTTGCACTAAGTTGCAAATTGGGGCAATAATTTAAGAATCCAATAGTAAGAATCCCTGTATAACCAGATGTATACTGTAAATAGTCTAGATATTTAAGTTGCGCTAAGTTGCAATTGTGTAAATAAACTAATAAAATGGTATAATAAAAGAATAGTACTATAGTTATGAATTGGAGGGCTTCCCATGGACGGATTGATACAACTTTCACTGCAATATGGACCTTACGTAGTCGTTGTAGGTGTGGTGTTACTATTTTTACTATGTTGCTATTTCTTGTTTCGAGATGGTAAAAGTAACCAGAAACATAAGGCGCAACAGATGCCGAATTATGATGAATATTATGAACAACGGAGACGAAATTTTCAAAATCCGTACGCCGTGAGAGAAGGAGAAGCAGAAGTAGAAGCAGAGGACACAGATGATACAATCTGGGAAGAGATGAATCCTAGTGATTACACCATGCCGATGCCTACGGTAGATGCGACGGATTGGAATGAATCCCAAGGCATCGTGTCCAAAGAATTGGTGCGTGCTGTTAGCGAGCAACCACTAGAGGAAGCGGACGATGCGACACGGATTATGCCGAAAATTAGTGATGAAGTTGTGGCACAATCTGGTGCACCAGCAGCAGGAATGTCGACTGTAGAGAAAGCTTTCACAAAAGAGGCAGACGGAGAAACAATAGCTCCAAACGATACGGCGGCATCAGAAATAACAACGATCGTAGACAAAGCAGTGGCGCAGTACGTAGCAGCCTTTGGTATCTTGAATCCAAAATCTGAAACGGCGGCGAAGTACATCACAGAATACGTATTCTCTCAATTGGGTGCCGAATCGGAAGAAGAAATTGCTACTTTATTAGAAAATATTGCCGTCCAAGAGGCGCTGTTACAAGTGCAAAAAGCATATGTGACGAATCCAACAGACTGGTTGCGAGATATGCTAGCAGATACGTTCTGCGATGTGGTAAAACGACCACAATCCAGTACCTGGTACTTGGTGGCGGTGGATGCCTTGAAATGCTTGGTGAATATGCAAAAAGGACATTTACAAGCCTTGGCATTAGCTTTGATTGTGCAATATTCTAAAAATTCCAACAACTATTCTTTGGAAAATTTCCAACACTATGTGGAAAAATATTTAGAACCATTGCTTGACGAATTACCAACTCGTGAAGACATGTACCAACAATTAGAGTACTTGCGTTGCACATCGTCTGCAGAAGAAGTGCGTTTTGAACAAATTTTGCGTAATTCCTATCCATTGGTCTTCGATTACCGTGGCTTTACTATGGAAGAACTAGAATACGTTATGCAAAATGCGCCGGTACGCACATCCATCACGGTGCCAAGCCTTAACTCGAACTTGCTAAAACTGTCAGCCGTTGACGACTATATGTTGCCAAACTTATTCCAACGCGCAGGCATCACCGATCAAGAAACGCAACAGGCATTGACAGGGCTTGCCTTTAGCAGAGCCTTTGATTGGGACACCACATCCTTCGAGGACGTACTAGAACACATTTCCCCAGTCTTGCTAGATTTGTGCCAAACTTACAATCGCATCCCATTGTGTCGACTCAACCTGACACTATTAGGACTCTACCTAGGACGTAGCATGGTGAAAGCAACCATCCACGAGGACTTTGACATCTCTCCGTGGTTTAGCTAATAGGCTGGCTATTTTTGTAAGGGTATGAAAATGGATCGATATATAGACGTCGGTGTTGATACAAACACCCAAGAGTTTAAAGAACTAGAGTTTGCCGTGTTCTGCATAGAAAACGTAGCCAAAGAATTAACCATAGAGGGGAGCGAGGCCTACGACATGCTGGCAGTACAAACGGATATATTGCAAAACTATATCATACCTTGCTATGACGTGTTACATACGCAAGGCAAAGAATACATTGTGAATGATTTGATAGACATGCTGAAAGCTAAGGGGGTTAGCTTATGAAGGTGTATCATGGTTCCTATGTAGTTGTGCCGAATCCTGACATAATGCATTCACGAGAGAATGTGGATTTTGGTAAGGGATTTTACACAACGCCTATCTATGAGCAAGCTGAACAATGGGCAAAGCGCTTTCGTAAACAGAATAAGAAGGGGATTGTGTCTGAATATTATTTTGATGAAAGTTCCCTTTCAGATGTAAAAGTGTTAACATTTGAAAGTTATTCGGAAGAGTGGCTAGATTTCATTTTACAATGTCGCACCTGTAAAGATACAACAGATTACGATATAGTGATAGGCGGAGTTGCTAACGATAGGGTGTTTAATACAGTAGAATTGTATTTTGATGGACTTATTGATAAAACAGAGGCTATCAAACGATTGATGTATGAAAAGACTAATTTGCAAATTACGTTTAGAACCGAGAAAGCGTTGTCCAAATTGGTGTTTGAAAGAAGTGTGGAAGTATGAGAGCACATCCAGTATTGCTGCAGAAGAAGTATGCTAGAATTATAGCGTTGTTGGCTGAAAGATTGTCTATAACAACTTTGCGTGCCTTAGAGTTGTTCTATCATTCGGATACCTATGCGCTGATGCGGGAAGGCGTTGCAGATATGCATTGTAGATCCGACTTGTATTTAGTGGACGAAATCGTCGATGAGTCGAAAGAAATGAAAACAATATAATGGCGAGTGAAAGAAGTTCACACAATCTAGATATGAGATCTAGTTGTGTGAACTTTTTTGGTTATAGGTATAGTTGTCCCTGTCAACTTATTAAAATGTTTTCTTATAATTGTCATAAGTCAGGTTAATAAATGGGGGGGTAATACGAGAAAGATGAGGGGAAGATGAAGAAATTTTATTTTCTTCATCTTCTCTTCATAAAAGTGGACTAATAATGGAATTATAATTCAACAAATTGAAGTTTTATACTATTTTTTGTGTGAAAAAAGCTACAAAACTCTAGTGTTTTAGTGTATAATAAAAACTAATGATTAAAATATTTTTAGTAGTTTATGCAACGTTACGTGAATGCGTGATAATATGTTTGCTTATAAATGACAGATGATTGTTGCGTGAGTGTAACGACGAAGTTATGTATCGTATACTACGATTTGTAATGGGTAGCATAGAATGAAACAAAGGATTTGATTCTCTGAACGAGTGAATTTACAAAACTGTGAACACAAGTATTGGAGTTGAGGGATAGTTATGTTATGGAGGTTGTATGAAATCGAGCCAAATATTTTTAGAATGTGAACGCTTTCTGAAACGAGCATTAAAGGACAAAGGTCGCTATACCAAAGGGGCCGTTATCGCGTTCCTGATTACAGGTGGTATTGGGGTTAGTGTGCCTAGTACGGTGCATGCGATAATTCCGCCTAAGTTATTAGGGTTAGCATTTGAACAGGCTGGCAGGGCTAAAGGTGACCTGTATAGCACTGATACTGATGAAATCACGAAAAAAATCTTGGCCAAAACACCTGCGGAGTTGGGGCTTACTATGCAAGACTTGTATAGTTTGTTCTATCATACACCGCTGGCAACAAAGTCAACTGACTTCTATGGAACGCAAGACCCAAACAATCCAAAGAGTAAACCATTGAACGTAAACCGTGGGTATGTGACCTATGAAGAAGGTAATATTACGGGTGGAGAAAATACCTATGTACAAGGTTCAGGATCTATAGCCTTAGGTGGTTCTTCTAAAGCTCAGGGAACAGGAACCATTGCGATTGGTCAAAACTCAGAGGCTGCTGTCAACCCTTCAGGTTATGCTAATGGCAAGTTAATATGGGGGGCTCCATTGCGTGATAATGTTGCCATAGGTTTTAAAAGTGAATCGCATGGTAATTACACAGTAGCATTAGGTTCCAACTCCGTTGCTAACGATAAAGGGAGTAATGCGATAGGTTTCAATACACATGCTGCAGGTGTATCCTCTTTAGCACTTGGTTATAATACCTTTGCGAATACAGAGCTTGGCACAAATAATAATCTAGTCTCAACGATAAATGATACTAGTAATGCTGTTAGTAAAGAGACGCTTGGGTTGATGAAAGAGTATGCGACTTTAAAAAGTGAGTCTGTTAAGCTTGAAAGAGATTTGAAAGCTCAGGCTGATGCCAATAATACGGCAGCAGCTAGTCAGACACAACGAGAGCTTGATGCTAAAAAATTACAAGTTACAGCGAAAGAAAACCAATTAAAAGCACGACCTGACTACGCTGCATTGGAGAAGGACGGTTCTGCTAAGGCTAATGGTACAAAATTACAAGAAGCTCTGAATAAAACTGGTGGAGTTAGTGAACTTATCAATAATACCTTAAATAATGGGTATGATCATGCTAAGTTAAATGAATTAAACAATACAAATACATTAAATCTATCTGTTAAGAAAGATTTACTAGGGAATCCAAATACATACGAAAAGAAAGAAATACTTGTGAAAAAAGGTGACAACGCCATTGCAATCGGTAACTATACAGTGGCAAATGGTAATGCCAGCATTGCTCAAGGTGTGGGAGCCTATACATTAGGGGATGCCAGTATTGCGTTAGGTTCTTTGGCGCATATTGAGAAGAACGCTGCACAATCCATTGCGATTGGTACAGGTGCACAAGCTCACGAAGCTAACTCTATTTCTATGGGGGTGCGAACTGCTACCTATGGTGCAGGAGATGTGGCAATTGGTAATAGAACGACCGTACTCGGTGATAGTTCTGTTGGCGTTGGTTTTAACTCTACTGTATTATCCGAAAATGCGACGGCAGTTGGTAAAAGTAGCCGTATTGATGCAGCATCAGGTCAGTCTGTTGCAATAGGTGATAGCGCTAATGTTGGTAAAGGGGCGGCCAAGAGTATTGCGATTGGCTATGACTCTAATGTGTCTGATGGCGCCGAAAATTCTGTGGCGATTGGTACAGAAGCCAAATCATTAGGTAGAAATAGTTTGTCCTTTGGTAGCCATACACAATCTGGTGCAGAGTCTATAAATAGCGTGACTATCGGTAACTATGCAACTACACATGCAGAAAATGCTGTCGCATTGGGTGGATCCTCTTCAGTGGCAACGGGTGCTAAACGCGGTATTGCAATAGGTCAAGACTCTAAAGTTAACGGCGTTGATACAGTTGGCTTAGGTACAGGCGTACGAGCTGTGGGCACAACATCTATCGTTATTGGTAATAAGGCGAGTGCTGGTGTATACGATACAAATCCAACGAAACAATCCGGAGCAGATAATGTTGTTGTTATCGGTCAAGGAGCTAACGCACTCAATAATAACTCTATCGTACTAGGACATAACTCTACTGATAAATATGAAGGATACACACCGAAATTAAAACCAGGTGTCAAACCATATGATAATTTGCCACCAGAAGAAAAGTATGTATATAATGCCGATGGATCCGTCGTTTTAGAATATAAAAAAAATGCGATGGAGGTTCCTTCCTATTTACCACGTACTTCTCAGTTAGGAGAAACGTTGGCAGAGCTTGATAAACAGGGCCTTGGTGTAGTGTCCGTAGGCGGTGGCGAAGTTGAGATTACTAACGCAGAAGGAAATAAAGTAACAGTACCTACTCTCCGCCGTATTACCAACGTAGCGCCAGGTGCACTAGATACAGATGCAGTAACAGTAGCCCAATTGCGTGCATGGCGTGAAACGGACCCTCATTTCTTGTCTGTTAATAATGCAGAAAAATTAA
This sequence comes from uncultured Veillonella sp., assembly GCA_963545165.1. Taxonomy (GTDB): domain Bacteria; phylum Bacillota; class Negativicutes; order Veillonellales; family Veillonellaceae; genus F0422. The sequence goes on along the minus strand of CAUUIH010000062.1, from coordinate 1,195 downwards.
ATGAACGTTCCACTGCAGAGGTTGGTTTAGCTGCGGATGGCGACACTTTTGAAAATCGTAATTCGAACTATCAAAATGATCAAGCCTTAGCTTTGCAAAGTATGGCCTTAGGTAAATATGCAAAAGCTGGTGATAAAGCACTTTCAGCGATTGCTATTGGCACAGGTTCTGGTGCATATGGTCAATATTCTATCGGTCTTGGTAGTACTGTATATGCTGGTGGGCTACAATCCGTTGCGATAGGTTCAGTTGCGAAATCTCGTGGACAGAACTCTATAGCGATGGGGTTAAATGCTGAGGCTGTCGGTAAAGATGCTATGTCAATAGGCCCATTATCTAATGCAAGACAAGAGGGAGCGTTAGCCCTAGGCGCTAATGCCGATGCGAGAAAAACGGAATCTATTGCTTTCGGGCGAACAGCCTATGCTAATGCAGCAAGTGGTATTGCTATCGGTAAAGCTGCGAAAATTGGTTTAGATATCGATGATAAAGGTAAAGATGTCCCAGATGGTCCATGGACAGGAACTCGTACAGTTGCTATCGGTGAATCTTCACAAGCAAGACGAGACCAAGATGTCGCTATCGGCTATAATACTGAGGCGAAAGCTGGAGACGGTGTAGCCATTGGTTCTGTGGCAAAAACTAACGGAGAAAACTCAATTGCTATTGGTTCTAATGCAAAAGTAGAAGTTGTAGAAGGTAACCGAAAAAATACCAATAGTATTGCCATGGGTCGTTATGCGAAAGCCTCAGAAAAAGAAGTTATTGCTATCGGTACACAGTCCAAGGCAGAAGCTGAAAACAGTGTTGCTATCGGTAAAACCTCCCAAGCATCAAGTTCTAACAGTGTGGCTATTGGTAACACTGCTAAAGTTACTCAGGCTAATAGCGTTGCCATTGGTAATAGTGCCCAAGCTACAAACGCGAATAGCGTTGCCTTAGGTAATGGTGCAATAGCACAGGGGGGGCATAGTATTGCTATCGGTTATGGAGCTACCACAGAAAAAGATGGAGCTAGTAACTGGCAAGCCGTGGCTGTTGGTCAAGGTGCTAAAGCGAAACATGAAAATGCAACAGCCCTTGGTGGATATGCACAAGCCTATGGTCAACATTCTACGGCAGTCGGCGTAAATGCTACCGTTCAAAAAGCGGCAGCAGGTGGGGCTTCTTTTGGTAAAGATGCCACTGTATCTGC
>CAUUIH010000061.1:0-8325 GCA_963545165.1 uncultured Veillonella sp. | reverse complement strand
CGCGAAGGTGGCCATACAGTAGGCGCTGGTGTTGTTACAGCTATCGAAGCATAATAGAATCGTAGATTCTAAATACGAAAAGCGACCGTAAGGTCGCTTTTTTGTGTTCTAATCATCTTTATATAGATATATGGATTTGAAAAGAATGCAAATTTGGTTATTGTTGAAATTTATAGTATAGATGTATAGTTGTATAGATTATGTTGCTATAGACACAGTATAATCGCTTATTGTATAGTATAATAAAAGTACATAAATTGATAATATATATCATATATAGTTTAAAGTATATTACAAATCATGATAGCAGCAATATACTGTGTAAATGATATGTATCCTAGTAAATATAAAGCAATAAGGAGGTTTCTATGAGTACCATAACAACAATGCCTGTTTCTATGGAAGGTTGGCAAGAAGAGCAACAATCTTGGAATCAAACGTCTAAGTTCTTCGTCAATATGCACAAACGTGAAGATCGTGTGGCACAAGTAGTAGATTTTGTAGCCCGATTACAGGAGTTAGGGATTCATCCATCGGAGGGCGAAACAGCTCTTGATGTAGGTTGTGGCACTGGGGACTATGCTATGGGACTTGCTCGTAATGGGGTGAAAGTAACAGGAGTGGACCTTTCCACAGGTATGCTAGAAGGTGGTAAAGCAATCAGTGAAAGTGAAGGACTTTCACTAGATTTATGGCTAGGACCATGGTCCGAAGAGGCGCGACAAGCCCTAGGATGGGATAAACAATTTGACTTGGTGTACAGTATTTTCTGTCCTATTATGTCGGATACAGCCAATCTTCATGCCTTACACAGAGCTAGTCGGAAGCACTGTTTATGCATTATGTTCGCTGATCGAAAAGATGAATATTTAGACGCTATCTATTCCGAACGATATGGAGTTAGTGGAAGCCCGTGGGAATCTCTGTTGCAAGATTGCTTAGGTACAGTCAACGAAATTGGGAAGAATGTAAAAATTACCTACAAAACGGTAGAAGAAGTAGAATCCTTAACTGTTGATGAGGCAGTAGACTATTTCTGTTTACGCGTACATCGTAAAGTGGGCGGTGATTTAGACGTGATTAAACAAGAAATACATGAGTTTTTATCTGCTAAAGCAGTGGACGGAAAATTAGAAAACCACACAACAGATACGATTGCGTGGATTTCTTGGCATGTATAATCTTTTTAAGTGCTAATAAAGGTGAAAGCCACCTAACTCGTATGGGGCCGAGTAGGTGGCTTGTTTGTGATAACTATAGGTGTGTATGGGAAGTCACCGTTATCACATATGTAAGTAGTTTGAAAGGCTGGAACATATGAGGATTCATAGTTCCTGTCGAGTATCACATCGACAAACATAGTATAGCAAATAAGTAGGAATAAGTAAAATAAGAATAAAATGTTAAATATTATAGGGATTACCTATATCAAGTGTGTAGGGCTCTACAATTACCACATATGTGGTTGACACCTTCTCTATTTCTGAATGTATCTAAGTGTAAGGACTTGGTACTAAGAAAGGAGAAGAATATGGCAGCAAGTACAGTAGTGAAAAAAGAATTACATTTAGTCTTTATGGACACATCTAAGGAAGAAGTAAGTATTGTAGTAGGATTCCCAAAAGAAGGGGTAACAAAATCTGAAATCGACACAGTAGGACAGCTTATGGTAGAAAAAGATGTACTTCGTGGTCGTAAAGATCAACGCTTAACTAGCTTTCAACATGGTACATTAGTGACTACAGAATCCACAGTGGTAGAATAAGGAGGAGTAAGGTATGACTACAACAATGGTAACTAAATTACAATTGCAATTTAAAAAGGGCGAAGGCGCACACAATGTGAAAGTAGCCAACTTTGCTTATGTGAACGAAGCAGCATCCGACGAAGATATCAAAGCCGTAGGCGACGCATTAGGCAAGTTATATGCGTACCCATTGGTAGGTGTGGTTCGCAATAATGCGATTGCTTTGGCAGCGTAGTATGGATAAGCTTGAAAAAGTAGTAAAAATCGTAAGAATTGCCTTGTGGGTATATAAGTGGTTAAAACGATAAGGTAGGATAGACCCTTTAGACAGGAGAAAATCACAGGCCCCAAAGGTATATGTAAACAATGTATATGTGACTTAGTGCCAAGGATTACCGTAGCCATCTTGCTAACGACTAGCAGGATGGCTATTGTTATGCTTATATATAAATATATTTGAAAGTAGAGTGGTTATTGATGTAACACTATACTATAGAACTATCATATGGAACCGTAAAAACCTGAATCCCTTTGGAAGAGATTCAGGCTTTGTGATAAGCCCTAATGTAGTTTAATGTTTGGAACCTTCTAATTCTTGTTGTACCAAGGCGATAGCTTTTTTATATTTTTTGTGCATCCCTTGGCGACTCATTCCGTAAACTTTAGCCATATCGCTAATCGATTTACCTTGAAATAAAATTTGTTCTAGTAATTTTGCGTGGCCTGTATCGATACGTGAAAGTGCCTCTTTCAAAGCTACGATTTGTAGATTGGCCAGTGCCGTTTCTTCTGTATCATCTTCTGAGGGAATGTGGATGATAGGATTCGTGTCATCATCATCTTCGTGTAGCAAAGATTCGTGATTCCATTGTTGAACACTGCTGCGGAAGAGGTTCATTTCTGTGAAATGGATGCGAGACTTTACAAACCCTGCAAAAGGGACGGTGCCGTTCAAATCATAGGTTTGGATAGCTGTTAGGAATGTTTCCCATAAAGTAGCCTCTAAGTCATTTTCCATAGTGCGGAGCTGGCGCACATGGGAGTATCGTGTAATGAGAGGTACGTAACGATGACATAAAATGACAGTAGCAGAGGCATGACCTGCTTGGGCTAAGGCGACTAGCTCTTCATCGGTATAAGAATCTTCTCCGAAATCGGGGCGTGCGTTTTGAAGACGTTTTGTAATATACGAAGTTGCCATAGTATCCTCCTTTTAGGAAAGGACTTATCACTGTTGTACTAACGATGTAGCATCAATTGATTTGGATTTGGCAACCACCTCCTTATTCTTACGAATGCTAATGGAGTATAGTGTTTGTCACAAGCGCTTGTTCTCTTGATTAGAATTATAAATCAAGAAATGAGAAAAGTCATCAATAAAATGGTCAAAAGTGCTCATAAATATCAAATTGGCATATAGAATTTGAAAAATGTTATGCATATGCTAGTTATTTCTAATGGTATATAAGGGGATCACAAAAGTAGATATAATTAAAGGTTACTCACTTGTGAGGCTATGCAGCCTGTGGCGTTCGTATAGCTAATTTGTGAAAAGGGAAGAGCACGACATATTCCTTCTCAAACTGATACAGTGGTTAGGTTTGTTCAGGAACATGTCGTGCTCTTCTGCGTTTGTGTGAGTTAGATAGTAAAGGGACGCCACAAGGCTGCTACGCCTAACTGCGTTCCTCAGCGGGAAGGGTGTGTTTTGGGTTAAGCCCTCCAATTATATGCATTAAAAATTAGTAATTGTTATCAACTATATGTGTAATTTGTGCTATAATAAAAATTGAAGAGTCATCGACGTGTTGTTGGGCTCATCTCTTCCTGCTTTGGGAGGAGGTGGTTTCTATGAAATTTTGGAAAAAGTTACTTTTATTAGTAAAATTTTTGAAATTAATTATAGATATTTATCGTTTCTTTAACTAGAAATGATAAAGCCTAACGTTATAAATAAGTGTTCTCAGCACTTATACACGTTAGGCAATCTCATTTTTTAACCTTTTGAGATGAGCCTAACGCCACAGACACGTTGATGGCTCTTCTTCTTTATGTCTATATTCTAGCATAGTTTACGAAAAAATACTACTATTGAAATTGGTAATGGGCTAGATAGTCTAATATAGAAGGTCTTCTCTATACGAAATCAGTATCATTCATGTAGTATGTTATAATGAATATAATAATAGAAAGATACTGGTATGTGACCTATGATGGATAGCCATTCTAAGGGGAATCATGGCTACTAGTAAGACGAATGTATTGCATGTACTACAGTGAAGGGAATACGATGCAGATAGTAACTACACCGCTTGGGATTGATCAAACTGCTCAAGATATAGAGGCTCTTTTAAAGATGCTGTTAAAGGATACAACGACACAACGGAATATTGTTTGGGCATCTCAGTCTTATGAAGGGATGGGAAAGGCTTTTTCTAGTGATCAACCGATTCGGCGGAATTTGTTGGTGGGTAAGCACCAATCCATTATACAACCAAGGGTTGCCAAGCACGCGCGTAAGCAAGAGCAACGGACGCGCTCTAGTGGTGAGGTGTTTACGCCACCGTGGCTAGTGGACAAACAGGTGTCAGCGGTGTTAGAGGAATGGAAAGATATACCTCTGAAAGAGTGGGTGGCCCTACGATGGTTAGAACTTGCTTGTGGTGAAGCTCCGTATATTGTCACTCGCTACGATTCTGTGACGGGCGATAGGATTCCCGTGTCAAAACGGGTAGGCTATTTAGATAGAAAACTACAACGGATTAGCCAAGAGGTGACTTCTGAAAAGGAATTCTTCAAACTGGCAAAGGTTGCTTATGAAAGTACCTATGGCTATGAATTGCAAGGAGATTCCTTGCTATTAGCACGAGAAAATTTACTCCTATCTTTCTGTGAACATTATGAACAGAAATTTGGTGTATTGCCAACGATAAAAATGGTGAAAGCTATTGCTAACATCATCGTTTATAACGTCTTTCAAATGAATGGATTGACAAAGCGGACGCCATATTCAGATAACTCTGTGAAAGACGTGCAAATGAATTTATTTGATACAGAAACAGAAGGCATTCCGGTACCTAAAGGGGATATGTTGACAGTAGTAAAAGATTGGAAGCAGAAGGAATTAGTCACAATAGAGAGTATCAGCAAAGGAGATGGACAGATGAAGTTTGACGTTGTTATAGGGAACCCGCCGTATCAGGAACAAACAGAGGGCACAAGTGATAAACCAATCTATAATTATATGATGGATGGAGCTGAAGAAGTAGCGGATACAGTATGTTTAATCACGCCAGCTAGATTTTTGTTTAATGCGGGAAAAACGCCTAAAGAATGGAATCGTAAAAAGTTGAACGATCCTCATTTTAAAGTGCTGTATTATCAACAAGATTCATCAAAGGTATTTCCGAATACAGATATTAAAGGCGGTGTGGCTATCACATATGCAGATAAACAGCAAGAGTTTGGAGCAATTGGTACATTTATAGTGTTCCCCGAATTGAGCAATATTTTTCATAAAGTGGTAAATTATGCGGGGTTTACACCAATTATTTCAATTATTTATTTGCAGAATAAATTTGATTTAGAAAAACTATATGTAGATTTTCCGGAATATAGTCGTATTATAGGTAGTCAGGGGAAAGAAAAACGTTTGACTACATCTATATTTACACAATTACCATTATTTTCTTCAGATAAGAAGAATGATATGGATATACGGATTATAGGGTTAATTAATAATAATAGAGAATCTAAATTTATATCTAAGAAATATTTAGATTACCATGAGAATTTAGAGAAATATAAAGTTATTTTACCTAAAGCAAATGGTACGGGGGCTATTGGGGAAGTGTTATCCACACCCCTAATCGGGGAACCCCTAATCGGGGAACCCCTAATCGGGTATACCCAGTCTTTTATTTCTTTTGGACGTTTTGAAGAGCTTTCTGAAGCTGAAAATTGTATGAAGTATATAAAGACAAAGTTTGCTAGAGCATTATTAGGAACTTTAAAGATTACTCAAGATAATAATAAAGAAACTTGGGCAAACGTTCCACTCCAAGACTTTACGGGCGATTCTGATATCGACTGGTCACAGTCGATAGAAGATATCGACCGTCAGTTATATCGTAAGTACGGACTTTCACAGGAGGAGATAGATTTTATTGAATCGAAAGTGAGGGCTATGGACTAATGAGAACGACCATACAAACGAAAAAACAAGTAGATCCAAAGATTTATGCCTATACGTTGCCTGCTGTGCCAAGTCATGAGGGTTGGATTAAGATTGGATATACGGAGCGGGAGGTTCAGGTTCGTGTGAAGGAACAGGTCCATACGTCAGGGATGGATGCGGATATTTTGTGGCATCATGCGGCAGAATATACGGAAGAGCCTTATAAAGGGATTAACTTTAAAGACCATGACTTTCACCAGTTTTTGAAATATCATGATGTGGAGCGTAAACCGAGAACAGAATGGTTTTATTTCAATGGACATCCAGAAGAGGCAGAGCGGCTCTTTCATAAGTTTGCTTGTCATGATGTGTCGGGGTACCAGCCAGGTCAACAGTGCGAATATGTGTTGCGCAGGGAGCAAGAGGAGGCAGTCGGTAAGACGCTAACCTATTTTCTGTGCCATGAAAAAGGAGAATTCCTGTGGAATGCAAAACCTCGGTTTGGTAAAACATTAGCGGCCTATGATTTAGTGAAACGCTTAGATGTAATGAATGTGTTGGTGCTTACCAATCGTCCTGCTGTGGCTAATTCTTGGTATGATGACTTTCACAAGTTTGTGGCAGGTAATACGAAGTATAAGTTTGTCAGTAGTACGGATTCCTTGCAACATCGATCGGCCATGAGTCGTGATGAATTTACGAACTGTGCGAAAGATTGTGAAGATATCGGCCAAATTGCGTTTATTAGTTTACAAGATTTAAAAGGGTCTACGTATTTTGGCGGTCAACACCATAAGTTAGGATGGGTGGCTGATTTACAGTGGGATTTAGTCATCATTGATGAATCTCATGAAGGGGTAGATACTTGGAAAACAGATTTTGCGTTTCAGCAAATTCAGAGAAGATGGACGCTCCATTTATCTGGTACTCCTTTTAAATCCATAGCTAAAGGTCGGTTTGGGGAAGACCAAATTTACCACTGGTCCTATGCGGATGAACAACGAGCGAAACGTGATTGGGACCCTCATAGTGAAAGTGAAAACCCTTATGAAGCCTTACCAGAACTAAACATGTTTACCTATCAAATGTCACATATGATTACCAATGTGGTGCAGGAGGGCGTTCATATTGATGGGGAGACGTATGACTTTGCTTTTGACTTAAATGAATTTTTCGCCACGAAAGAGAACGGTGAATTTGTACATGCGGATGCGGTGAAAGCTTGGCTAGACACATTGACTAGGAATGAAAAGTATCCTTTTTCTACAAAGGAGCTACGAAATGAGTTAAAGCATACATTCTGGCTTTTAGATCGAGTAGATTCTGCAAAGGCATTAAAGAAATTGCTAGAAGAACATGCTACGTTTGAACATTATGGGATTGTCTTAGCAGCAGGGTCTGGCAATGCGTATACATCTGATGAGGGAGATGAAAATCTTCGTTCCTTGGAAGCGGTGCGAACAGCGATTAAGGATCATGAACGGACTATCACGCTTTCAGTAGGTCAGCTCACAACAGGCGTGACGGTACCAGAATGGACTGGTGTCATGATGCTATGCAATATGAAATCACCGGCCCTATATATGCAAGCCGCATTTCGTGCACAAAATCCGTATGCATGGGTGGAAAAAGGTGTGCATTATCGTAAAGAACGGGCCTATGTATTTGATTTTGCACCAGAACGAACTCTCATCGTATATGACCAATTTGCCAATGATTTGCAGTCCACTACTGCGAATGGGGGTGGAACGAGCTCAGATAGAAAAGAAAATATTGGAGAGTTGTTGAACTTTTTCCCAGTCATTGCAGAGGATACGGATGGTCGCATGGTGGAAATCGATGCCACGCAAGTATTGACTATACCTCGGCAAATTAAGGCACAAGAGGTTGTAAAACGGGGCTTTATGTCGAATTTCTTGTTCGATAACATGGCTAATGTATTCCGAGCTACACAAGCTGTATTGGATATATTGGAAGAATTGCCAGTGGCTGACCAAGGTAAAATTACGATGGGCGAAGAACTTGAGATCGGGGATGTAGAATTGGATGAGGATAATCGTCCAGTGGTACCAGAGGAAATCGTCGTAAATCGTCAAGGTGAATTGTTTGGGGATAGGCTACGTACTTCTATTGAGCGTATTGATATGACTGTGCGTGAACAAGAGACAAAACCAACGGCAGAAGAAATTATTAGGGTGATTACCGACCCTTATATTGCGCCTATTAGAAGAGAAATGCAAGAGACCTATGGTCTGAAAAATAGAAGTGCACAACGCCTTGAAAAAGATATAAAAAGTGCCATAGAAGATACGGTTCGTAAGAATGAAGCTAATCAGGCGATAGCCATAGCTCATACACATCGAGAATTTGACAATAAGATGAATGATGCAACGACTGAAGC
>CAUUIH010000060.1:0-8451 GCA_963545165.1 uncultured Veillonella sp. | reverse complement strand
ATGTAAGGCCAAACGTAACTTTCTCAACACGTCCACCCTCCTTATAATCAATAATCGGTGTGCCCAACTCTGGACACGCATTACAACCATTGCATGGTTTGCGACGGCAATCCCAAGTTAATGTACCATCCACGGCACGTTCCCATTCACGACGTAAAAACTCTTTGCTTACCGTATCATCAAGATGATCCCATGGTAAGGCTTCTGAAAAATCGCGATCTCGTCGTGCATAATATTCTGGATCAATATTAGTATTTTTGAAAGCTTGCATCCATGCATCGTAATCAAAATACTCCGTCCATCCATCAAATTTACAGCCTAATTTCCAAGCTTCCACAACGGATGCCGCTAAGCGTCTGTCACCACGAGCAAAGACCGCTTCTAAGTACCCTGTATACCCATCATGGTAATGATAGGAAATGTTTCTATTGTTAATTAAGGATTTCAAATACTTTTGCTTACGATGAATTTCTTCTACATCTTGTTGTCCGTACCATTGATATGGAGAATGCGATTTTGGCACAAAGAAAGAGCAACTTACGGTCACCTTGCCATTGCGTTTACCTGTAATCTCCCGATGCAAATCAAGCACTTTATAGGCTAAGTCAGCAATACCTGCTACGTCTTCATCCGTTTCTGTTGGTAGACCCATCATGAAATAAAGTTTCACTGTATTCCAGCCAGACTTGAAAGCATTTTCACAGGCAGACATCAAATCTTCCTCACTAACACCTTTGTTGATGACATCGCGCATTCGTTGAGACCCCGCTTCCGGGGCAAAGGTTAAGCCACTTTTACGTACTTGTTGTACCTTTTTCGCAATATCGATAGAGAAGGCATCGATACGCAAGGAAGGTAAGCTAACGCTCACTTGTTTATCTTTAAACTCTTCCATTAACATATCTACTAATTCTGGCAATTTGGAATAGTCAGCAGAGCTTAACGACATTAAAGAAATTTCATTGTACCCTGTATTGGCAATAATCTCTTTCGCCAATTGCACCAATCGCTCTGGAGTTCGTTCGCGTACTGGACGATATAACATACCCGCTTGGCAGAAACGGCAGCCTCGCAAACAACCTCTAAACAGTTCCAATACCGCTCTATCATGAACAATATCTAAATACGGTACCACTGGTTTCGTAGGATAGAAAGCAGCCTCCATATCCTCTACTATACGTTTTTTTACAATGGCAGGAGCCTCCTCAGCCAATACTTTCATCCCTACAAAATCCCCAGATTCTGAATACTGTGGTTCGTACAAGCTAGGAATATAGGTGCCTTCAATCTGTGCTGCTTTTCGTAGAAAGGCCTCTTTGCCACCAGGGAATCCTTTTTCCTTCTCAGCTTTATATAAATCAATAAATTCGTTAATCCAATCTTCTGATTCTCCAATGGATACGACATCAAAGAAATCTGCGATAGGTTCCATGTTGTACACACAAGGACCACCACCGATTAACAGTGGAAATGACAAATCTCGATCCTTTCCATAAAAAGGAATGCCTGCCAAATCTAACATATTGATAATGTTGGTGTAGCACATTTCATATTGCAATGTAAACGCCAATAAATCAAAATCACGGATAGGCGTTTTTGTTTCCAAGGAAAACAGAGGAATCTCCCGATTACGCATTTCTGCTTCCATATCATGCCAAGGCGCAAATACACGCTCTGCCGCCGCATCTGGGCGCTCATTGACAATGCCATATAAGATTTTAATGCCTAAATGGCTCATACTCACTTCATACACATCTGGAAAGGCGAAGGCCATCGTCACATCCACTTCAGAATGATTCTTGGCAACGCTATTCCATTCCCCACCCATATAACGAGCCGGTTTTTCCACATGTTGTAACCATGATGGATCTAATTGAATCATACAACCTCCAAGAGGCACTAGCCTCTTTTTTACAATTTAAAACATACGCTTTTTCTGGCGCATCACTATATTTAATAATAAACCTATACTCAGTAAATTTGTTGTTAACGCACTCACACCATAACTGATGAAAGGCAATGGAATACCCGTTACAGGCATAATGCCTGTGGTCATACCTACATTGACTAAGACTTCAAATAAGAGCATAGAGCCAATACCTGTAGCGATTAACATTCCAAAGGGATCCACTGACCGCTTGGCAATTAAGAAACTACGATACACAACCACTAATAGTAATCCTAAGACCACAAAACAACCTATGAGACCTAATTCTTCTCCTACTACAGAGAAAATAAAATCTGTATGGTTTTCTGGTAAAAAGTTCAATTGACTTTGGGTTCCTTCAAAGAGACCTTTACCAAATAGTAAACCTGAACCAATAGCAATTTTAGATTGAATAATATGATACCCTGCACCAAAAGGGTCTACATTAGGATTTAGAAAGACCATAATACGCTGCTTTTGATACTCTTGTAACACAAACCAGCTTAATGGCAATAGTGCTACCATGGTGCCTACCATAATTTGCACTAACCGCATACGAATACCACTGACAAAAAGCATACCCGCTAATATAGCTACATACACTAAGGATGTGCCCAAGTCTGGTTGCTTAAACACCAGCAATGCGGGGATTCCCAAAAACAGGAATACTGGCAATAACTCTTTAAAGGTATTTAATTTTCCCACTCGACTTTCCAACATATTCGCCAAGCTAATGATCATCATCAACTTCGTAAATTCCGATGGTTGGATAGTGATCGGTCCAATCTGAATCCATCGTTGCGCCCCCAATGCCGATGTACCTACTACCATAACTGCCAACAGCATGGCAATAGTAGCACCATAAATCCATTTTGCATAGGGCCGTAAACGCTCGTAATCTAGCCATTGTAGACCTACAATGGCAATGATATTTAATCCAAAGAAAAGCAATTGCTTTGATACTAATCCTGTAATTTGTAGTCCATCTCGATTCACATGGGTCGCACTGCCGATCACAACACAACCAATGACAATTAGGCTAATAGTGGATAGCACCAAAATCCAATCCCATTCACGTATAATTCTCTGCCACATAGTATACTCCTAGTCTACCTTTTGTTCTTTTCCAGCGTTCGCCTCTTTTTTAGAATCCTCTTTCTTATCATTCGCAGGGACTATAACCGGCTTAGGAATATGAAAGTATTCTTCTAAAATTGGGCGCACAATGGACCCTGCAGAGACGGCACCAAAGCCGCCTTGTTCTACTAGCGCTACCACAACGATACGAGGCTTGTCGTACGGTGCATAGGCAACGAACCAACCGTGATCACGACCAGTAGCATTTTCTGCCGTCCCCGTCTTACCGGCAACGGCTAAGGATAAACCTTTGAAAATTTCTCCTGCCGTACCACCTTCCAAGGTTACGTCTCTAAGACCATTACGGACAATGTCCATCACAGCTTTCGATACTTGTAGAACACCTAACTTCTTAGGTCCAAAAATCTCTTCTGGTGTTCCATCTGCATTGTCAATACGGCTCACCACATACGGCTGGTAACGAATTCCGCCGTTGGCAATTTCCGACATCATCACTGCCATTTGAATCGGCGTTACCAAAGTGAAAGACTGTCCAATAGCGGCATCGAAGGTTTCCCCTAAGTACCAATCCTGATTAAATACTTTTCGTTTGTACTCTGGACTAGCGATATTCCCGCTACCTTCATCATATAACTTGATGCCCGTCTTTTCACCAAGCCCAAAAATCTTCGCATATTTATCGATATTATCGATGCCTAAGCGATTCCCCATTTCATAGAAATATACATTGTCCGACTTCGCTAAAGCTTTGTTGAAATCAAGCCATCCTAAGGCCTCTCCTTCTGCATTTCTTTTATCGATTAACCAGTGTTTGCCACTGTCATAAATCATTTCATTAGGCGTCACCTTTTTCAATTCTAAGGCGGCTGCACCAGTAATAATTTTAAAAGGAGACCCTGGCGGATATTCCCCAGTGACTACTTTATTTTCAAAAGGATGGTTCGCATCTGTATTTAACTGATTCCATTGTTCCGTGGTAATCCCTTTCGCAAACCAATTTGGATTAAAGCCAGGTGCACTGACCATAGCGAGAACGGCCCCGGTATTAGGATCTAACGCTACTACGGCAGCCCCCTTCGCCGGAATCCCTTGTTTTCTAAGCGCTGCTAATTGGTCATATACAGCTTTTTCAGCCACTTTTTGTAAGTTCAAATCAATAGTTAAATGGATATTTCGACCTGGTGTAGTATGTTTACGTCCCACTTCTTCCACAGGACGTCCACTGGCATCTACCTCTACTTGGCGACCGCCGTCCACTCCACGTAGCACAGAGTCGTACATCTTCTCCAGTCCAGATCGACCTAAAATCGTACCAGGACCAATGGTTCCACCCTTATGTGTTCCCTCTAACTCTGCTTGTTTCACTTCTGCCAGTTCATCTTCACTAACTTCCCCTACATAACCCAATAATTGAGATGCCAACGTATCATGCGGATAATACCGAAGTGGCTCTACATCTACCGTAATACCTGGTAATTCATGACGATGTTCTTCAATTTTTGTCACTTTATCTAATGTCACATCACTGGCCAACCGTATTGGTTCATAGCCCCCCTTATGGGCCTCTATTTTTTCTGCCAATGTTTTTACGGGGATTTGTAAATACGAAGCTAATTGCTCTAGTACTTTTGGATCCGCCTGCTTTCCGGTAGGTAACATGGACACCATATAGGCAGGTCGTGAACCAACGACGATTTGACCATTCCGATCATACATCAAGCCCCGTGTAGCCGTCATAGAGAGCATACGAAGTCGATTTCCCTCCGCTTTTCCACGGTAATAATCGCCTTCAATGGCTTGCAGATAAAACACACGTCCTAACAAAACAGCAAAAACGATGACGACTATGCTTAGCAATACATCAAAGCGTGTCGTTTTTTTCTTTTTATATAGTGCTTTTAACATAGCCTCTCCTTTCTACCACATGTATTCATCTTTTTCTTCCCAGCGCCATACCAATTTGTGCACCATAATCCCTACTAGGGCATCAATGCCTATAGAGGGAATGCCGTGATTCCAAATGTAAGCACTCATTGCGATGGGTTCTTGTACTATCCACAATAAACTCATTTGTATAGCCATCACTAAGGTTGCTCCTAACCCCGTCCACCAGGCTGTAGCATACCATTGTTCTTCATATACAGTGCCTTGCATAGAGCCTAGGATATAACTTACCATCGCATAGGATACCACATGTAATCCAAAATAGTTACCAATCATCACATCTTGAACGATACCGCCTACAACGGCTAACATCATACCATGAGAACGACCTTTCAATACGGTCACTACTAGCGCAATATCTAGTAATAAATGGGGTGCCCACGAATAAGGAAACCATCTAGGCACTACTAAGGATTGGATAATAATGACACCTACTAGCATCAATGTCCATGCACATCGCTTCATTGTTGCACCGCCCCTTTAGCTCCTTCAACTTGATCTCGTTGTGTACGAGGAATCAGCTTTGGCTCTAATTTTGGTGTTTCTGGACGTGCAATCGTTGATTTTAGGATGACGAATACTTCTTCTAAATTTTGAAAGTCCACTGTAGGCTCAATGATAGCATGTTTCACAAACCCTTCTTCGTCAGTTACAATGTCTTTCACATGGCCCAGTAATAATCCTTTCGGATAAAGGCCACCAAACCCAGACGTCACGATGGTATCACCTTTCAGAACGTCACCATTTAGAGCAATATTCACCATTTGCGGTTCCATTGGGCGATTGCCATTGCCTTTCAGGATGGATGCAATTCTAGATTCTGGGCGTTGCACAATAACCCCAGTCGCCGACCGTGGATCTAATATGCTTTGCACCCGTGCAGAATGTTCGTACACATCAGATACGAATCCTACCACACCGCGGGGAGCAATGACCGCCATATTCGGCTCTATCCCATCTGCACGACCTCTGCTAATCGTGAAAGTATCTGTCCAAGCACCTCTATCACGGGTCACCACAGATGCAGCTAACAAAGCAAATTGAGGCTGTTCCCGTTGAAATTTTAGCAATTGACGTAATCGAATATTTTCAGCTACCAATTCATTATAGGCCACTTGTTTTTGTTCTAACTCAGCATTACGTGCCTCTAGGTCCGACATATCTTTCACACGCAAAATACCATCATCAATAATCGCTATTCCCGTATGGAGACCGGATAAGAAGCGACTCGCTCCATAGGTAAAAGGAGCCATTAGATTCTCTAGGGTCACCGTCACCACTGGAACTTGTGTTCTTTGTTTCCATACGTATCCAAAAATACCTAATATAGCACAAAGGATTACGATCATAGTCAACCATTTACGATCAGATTGTTGCATTAGGATCGCCCCTTTCGTAATTTACTAGCTACGATTAACCGCTCCAAACGTTGCACATCTGCAGCGGCTCTACCTAAACCAAGTGCCACTGTGTCTCCCGGTGTATCTGCAATGTGTACAGGAATGCCTAATTCCTCTTGGATATGGCGGTCTAAGCCTTCTAGCAAAGCTGTCCCACCGGTAAGAAGCATGCCACTTTCCATAATATCCGCCACTAATTCAGGCGGTGTTTTTTCCAAAATACTACGGATTACGGCCACCATATCTGCAATAGGTTGGCGTAATATTTCATAGACTTCACTTTTACGAATCATACAGCGTTTGGTCAAACCTGTTTCAGAGTGGCGACCTACGATTGTGTATTCCCCTTCGATAGAGGGAGCCATAGCACAGCCGAGAGTTTGCTTAATGTCTTCCACTGTTTCATCGGACACCATAATAGAAAACTCATTCCGTATATAATGGTAAATGGCTTCGTTTAATTCATTGCCACCAATCCGTGATGTTGTACTCGCCACTTTACCACCCATAGATAAGATAGCTACATCTGTAGTACTGCCACCAATATCGACAGCCATAGTCCCTCGGGCCTCAAAGATAGGAAGACCTGCACCAATAGCTGCTGCCACTGGACTTTCCAGCAAATGTGCCTCCCTAGCTCCTGCTTGAATGATAGCATCTGTCATTGCTCTTCGCTCTACATCGGTAATGCCACAAGGCACTGCCATGACCACACGGGATCTACGAACCGCCTTGGAAGCTTTATTCATAAAATACTTTAACATGGACAACACAATGCGATAGTCCACAATAAAGCCCTCTTTCAGAGGACTCATAGGGGCTAATGTTTCCGGATTACGCAATAACAAGCGATGAGCATCTTCCCCAACAGTAACGATGTTCTCTTGCTTTGCATCCGTTGCCACTATGGATGGTTCCGATACAACCACCCCTCGACCTTCCACAAAAATATGCGTGTGAAAAGTTCCAATATCTATTCCTAAATCTCTTCCTAATGAAGAAAATAATTTCATCGAATCTCTCCTTATAAAGAATTCCGTATTCTATTAATTGTAACATACTTTAAGGAGATTATAAATAAAAACCATCGCTTCATACCTTCATATCCCTAGGGTAATAATTGGATAATTTATTGGGTAACTATTGGATAATTATTGGATAATTTTTTGCACAACTATTGGCTTACTATCAGCATTTGTAAGATATCTATTGGGTAATTTTCAGTTATTTATTGGATAATTTTAGAGTTTCTTTAGCAGTAATTGCATCTAGTTATCCAATTATCTAGATCATAAAAATCTATGTCTACCAATGTTCTATTTAAAGACGAAACATTTTGGATGGCACAAAAAGATCTAGCAACGTTGTTTTCTGTACAAGTACCAGACATCAACATACACTAAAAACATTTTCACTGAAACAAGCACTATCAGAGGATTCAGTTATTTCCAAAATGAAAATAACTGCTATAGGTGGAAAAATCTATATTACTACTTTTACAGCCTCGACGCCATCATCGCTGTTGCTTATCGTATAAACTCAAAAGAGACTACACAATTCCATATTTGGACAGCGAAAGCATTGCACAAATATATTTTAAACGGTTTTGCCCTCAACAATGATATGCTCAAGCTAGAGCGAACTGTATCCCCCTTTTCGACTATATCGAAGGCATCATCGAACGGAAACATATTTTCACCATAAAAGTCATCACTGAAAGCATAAATAAATTCCTTTCCTTCAAAAACTATAAAGTACTTACCAACAAAGAACATATTTCAAAACTACAGTCTAATAAGAAAGCTGTTACTGAGTATAAAGAGTATAATCGTACGTAGAAAGTATTCTCGGATTTTGACAGATTATTTCTATGCCAAAGGAAATAACCATTCCTGCGTTGAATACCTTTCATAAAAACTTTAAATTATAAAAGAAGCACATAGTTAGAAAGCTTCGCTTTTATAACTATGTGTTTTAATTTTTTATCCTATGCGCCTCTTGCAACATTTTAATTAATTTTCCATCAAATAAACGATAATTTAGAACAGCAACTCAAAGTGCTTTATGATTATTGGTTTACTC
>CAUUIH010000059.1:0-8499 GCA_963545165.1 uncultured Veillonella sp. | reverse complement strand
GGAGCGTATTTTTGGAATGAGGGATTCACTTTAACATCGCTCAAAAAGAAGAACGCATATTAACATTAGATATAAAAATGAGTGATCCTGATTTTTGGAATGATCCAGATTCAGCACGAGATATTTCCCAAGAGGCGACACAACTAAAAGACTCTGTAGAAGGTTATAAAAAACTGGTGACAGACATCGAAGAAGCTAAGCTAATGCTAGAAATGGCTATCGATGAGGAAGATACATCTATGGAAGGTGAACTGACTGCTATGGTAGAACAGTTGACTCATGAAGTAGAGCATCGTGAAGTATTGCTTTTATTAAGTGGTGAATACGATAAGAACAATGCCATCCTTACATTCCATGCTGGTGCGGGTGGTACAGAGGCTCAAGACTGGTGCTCCATGTTGATTCGTATGTATTTGCGTTGGGCAGAAAAACAAGGTTACAGCATTTCTCTTATGGATGAACAAGTAGGAGACGAAGCGGGTATTAAAAGTGCCACATTCCTCATCAAAGGGGAAAATGCGTTTGGTTATATGAAATCTGAAAAAGGCGTACATCGTTTAGTTCGTATTTCTCCGTTTGATTCTGCCGCGCGCCGTCATACCTCATTCTGTGCCGTTGATGTGATGCCTGAAATTGATGAAACTGTTGAAATCAATCTTGATATGAAAGATGTACAAGTGGATACGTACCGTGCCAGCGGTGCGGGTGGACAGCACATCAACAAAACGGACTCTGCTGTGCGTATGACACATACGCCGACAGGCATTGTCGTACAATGTCAAAGCGAACGTTCACAAATTCAAAATAGAGAGCAATGTTTAAAATTATTGCGGGCGAAACTATTTGAATTAGAATTAGAAAAACAAGCTGAATTGAAGGAACAATTAGGTGGTACCTATCAAGCTATTGAATGGGGTAGCCAAATTCGATCCTATGTATTCCATCCATACAATATGGTAAAAGATCATCGTACTAGCGTAGAAACAGGTAATGTACAAGCGGTTATGGATGGCAACTTAGATCAATTTATGGAAGGGTTCTTGAAGAAAGAAGCAAATTTAACAATATAATGGAGTGACCGTGAGAAATTTCTTTTTAAAAACAATAGTATTTGTCCTCATACTAGGGGGTATAGTGATAGGAGGTTCGTCCTTTTTGTTACCTACTCTTGTGAGTCATGAAGTAGAATCAAGATTAGAAAGCGCTTTGCATCCCGAAGCACAGTCCATGCGCGTTGAATCTTCTCCAGGATTCAAGTTGGCATTGGGTGAGATTGATTCATTTCGAGGTTCTTTAGATGGGGTTACCTTAGGTAAACTGAAAGTGCAGCGCTTAACATTTGACCTACGTCAAATCCAGGTTGAGCCTAAAGAATTATTCTTTGATCAACAATTACGTTTCACTAGTTTTGGACAAGGCCATATTGAAGGGGTTATCCATCAGGATGATTTAAAACGATATATTGAACAACATTTATCCAGTTCCAGTGCGAAAGGGTTAACTATTGAAACTGTAGAGATTTCTGGTCGTGGCATTGTAATGGGTGGTCGCATCGATGTAGGAGGATTCCTCTCTGGTAAGGTAATTATCCAAGGTCGATTGGAAATTGAAGGCAATACGTTGCAATTTGCTACAGAAAAGTTGTCCATTGGCGGAGCTAGTTTACATCGCTTATCTAGTGGTGCGGTGAAATCGATTCCTCTCTATGACTTTGGAAAGTTCCCGATTCCTGTTCAATTAGATCGTGTAGAAACAGGGCGTGAAGAAATTCATGTATTCGTGCATCCTGTGGCACAATAGGAGAGCTTATGAAATTAAAGACAATATCTATTTACACATGGATTTTATTGGCCTTTCTAGGTGTGGGCATTGTGAGTGGCCTTCTATTGGTGAAAGAACGACATCGCATCGAGGCACAGCAAGAGCAGATTGAAAACATCATTGATTATGATGGATTACTTCGTGCTAATGCCTATGAGAAACGTTCCTTGCCAGAGGCTGTGACAGCGGCTAAAAAATCCGGTATTACGGCATTAGCGATTTATGATAGAACCCTGCAAAAAGAAAAAGATGCAGGTCATATTCATATGTATACTTCCAATGATTTACAGCAGTTACAAGTGGAAGGTACACAGCCAGGTATGACCTATGTGGGCGTAATTCCTGGTAAGGAAGCTTACTTTCAAGAGGTACAGGAAGATTTACTGCGCCGCTTAGGTAAGGATAAAGTCACTGTATTGCAAACATCCTTGGGCCCTATTCTAGGGTTAGCATTACCAAGTGATTCTTTAAAAGATATGAACTTGGGAATTTCTAAATTACAAGCTCAAGAAGTAGCGAACCTTGGGTTCCATGTTATTGTACGTCCAACGAACTATAAAGGTGTCACAGTGGAAGATGTGGATCATGTGTTCCAACGGATTGAAGGTGTTCCTAATGTAGCTGGCATGGTCTTCGTAGGGAAAGAAGCCTTAGGGTATCCACTGCATGTGGATCGTACTTTAGAACAACTTGAGGCACATCATATTCCAGTGGTAGGCATTGAGGCCGTGAATCAATTACAATATTTTCCACAAGCAGGCTTTCTAGAAATGGCGAATGCCAATCACTATAAAGTGGGCAGATTGTACACTGTATCAAAAGAAGAAGTTCGTAAGCTTACACCAGGTGAGTTAATTCAATGGTTTTACATCAGTGATATTGAACGAAATATCCGCTACAACTTGTTCCCATTATATGAACAAGGGGTAGATAATAGAACAGCTTTAGAAACAACATTATTTGTAGCGAAACAAGTGACAGATAAGTTAGAAGCTCGTGGTTTTACCGCAGGGGAAGCTTCTATCTATCCAGTGTATACGCCGAACACTTTGTTGCGGTTGTTAACGATGACTGGTGTGATTAGTTTGGCTACGTTAACATTAGGACAATTTGTACGTCTGCGCAAACCATATTTGCTAGGTCTATTCATACTAGGAAGCATAGGCTCTATTGGCATCTATATGATGACTACAGGTACAAAAATTATGTCGGCTTGGGCATTGGTGGCAGCGATATCTGCACCAGTATTGGCGATGACCATGATATTTGAATGTTGGTCAAAACGGAACCATACGGGTTTGTCTCCGTGGAGAAGTACTGTAGAATCTGTCGTCTACTTAGTGGTAGCCGCTTTGATTGCAGCCATTGGGGGCATCAGTATTGCAGCTATGTTAGGTAGCACACAGTTTTTTATGGAATTTGCTTTATTCCATGGTGTAAAATTAACGTTTGTGGCGCCAGTCGTATTGACAGCGATTGCCTATTTACAACGCTTTCCAATATGGAAAGGTAGAACTATTTCTTCTGTGAAAGATATAAGATCTTTCATTACAGAATTTGTACAAATTGATATTAAAGTGTATAGCTTATTAATTCTTGGAGCTTTAGCTGTAGTAGCCTATGTCTTTGTAGGCCGTAGCGGACATACAGCAGGCGTACCAGTACCGTCTTGGGAATTGGCTTTACGCAGATTTTTAGAAAATACCATGTATGCGCGTCCTCGTGAAAAAGAATTTTTAATTGGTCATCCAGCATTTATGCTAGCTGCCTATGCTGTGGGACGTCGTATTCCAATGGTGTTACATTTTGCTTTATCCGTAGGTGCTGTCATCGGTATTGCATCTATGGTAGAAACATTCTGTCATTTGCGTACGCCAGTGTATATGTCTATTGCTCGTGGCTATGATGGATTACTATTAGGTACCGTTATCGGTTTAATTGCGATTATAGCGGTACGATTCATCGGCTATGGTATTCGTTGGTTCCAAGGGCGAGGTGAAAGCCATGTGTAAGATACTCATTTCCGGCTATTATGGATTCGGTAATGCCGGAGATGAAGCCTTATTGAGTTCTATTTTACAAGCGTTGCTTGAATTGGAGCCAAAGGCTGACATTACGGTAATCTCCGGAAACCCTACAGAAACTATGAGCACTCACAAGGTGAAAGCCATTGGACGCTTTGATATGTGGAAGATATACCAAGCTGTGTCCGCTTGCGATATGCTTATCAGTGGTGGTGGTAGTTTGTTACAAGATGTAACAAGTGCTCGTAGTCTGTATTATTACTTGAGCATTATTGCCTTAGCGAATACGTTGGGAAAACGAGTGATGATTTATGCTCAAGGCATTGGACCTTTGCGTAAATCCTTGGCTCGTACCACGGTGGGGCGTGTCTTGAATCAAGTGTCTCAGATTACCGTACGGGACCATGCCTCAAAAGAAGAGCTACTTTCACTAGGCATACATGACGTACCGATTACAGTGACGGCGGATGCGGTGCTTGGAATGCATCCAGTAGATACCACAGTGGGATCTAAGATATTAGAATCCTATGGGATGACGATGGATCGACCGATTGTGGGAGTATCGGTGCGTTCTTGGAAAGCTTGCAGAGACTACCAAAGTACATTGGCAAAAGCTCTCGACAAAATCCAGACGACTAAGGATGTACAGATTGTCTTCATTCCTATGCAACATCGAGAAGACACGATAGAAGCAGAATCTATTGCGAAACAGATGAAAACAAAGGCTACGGTCCTAGCTGATGCGTATAGTACTACAGAGTTATTGGCGCTCAGCGGTTCTGTAGATGTCATGATAGGTGTACGACTCCATGCATTAGTATTTAGTGCCTTAATGGAAACACCTTGCTTGGGGATCTCCTATGATCCTAAAATTTTAAACTTTCTTCATATGATTGGTGAACTGCCAGTAGGTGATTTACATACATTAGAAGTAACACCTATTGTGGCACGTACGGTAGAAGCTTTGGAACGAAGTACTTTTACAGAAACTGTGCTAGAAAACATCCATGAACTACGAAGAAATGCATTAGAGAATGCCCGCATTGCCATTGGCATGCTGCATGATAAATAATTTACCTTAGAATTGTGTATAACACGGGAGGGTATAGTATGTTAACACTTGAACAAAAACAATTGATACAAGAAAAAGCAAAAGCGATTCGTGTAAACATCGTGAAAGCTGTAACAGCAGCAAAATCTGGTCATCCAGGTGGATCCTTATCCATTGCTGATGCGATGAGCTTGTTGTACTTTCAAGAAATGAATGTAAATCCAAATGAGCCAAAAGATCCGAACCGCGACCGTTTTGTCTTATCTAAAGGACATGCTGCACCAGCTCTATATGCTACATTAGCAGAAAAAGGGTTCTTTCCAACGGAAGAATTACTAAACTTGCGTAAAATTGACCATATCTTGCAAGGTCATCCAGACATGAAATACATTCCGGGTGTTGATATGTCTACTGGTTCCTTGGGACAAGGTATTTCCGCAGCATGCGGTATGGCATTAGCAGGTAAAATTGATGGAGCCTCCTACCGTGTGTACTCCGTACTAGGTGATGGGGAATTAGAAGAAGGACAAGTATGGGAAGCAGCGATGTTTGCAGCGCATTACAAATTGTCCAACTTGACAGCATTTGTAGATTTTAATGGATTGCAAATCGATGGTGACATCACAAAAGTTATGAGTCCATTACCGATTGATGAAAAATTTAAAGCTTTCGGTTGGCATGTGATTGTCGTGGATGGTCATGACTTAGATGCCTTACACGAAGCAGTTACAGAAGCAAAAGCAACGACAGATAAACCGACTATGGTGATTATGAATACTGTCAAAGGTAAAGGTGTACAATCTATGGAAGGCCAAGCAGGCTGGCATGGTAAAGCGCCATCTCAAGAAGAATGTGACAAATTTGTAGCGGAATTGTTGGAGGTGTAATCATGGGAAAAGCGACTCGTGAAGCATATGGTGCAGCCTTAGTTAAAGTGGGTGCCACTCATAAAGATGTTGTTGTATTAGATGCAGATTTATCCAAATCTACAAAAACTGATGAATTTAAAAAAGTATATCCTGAACGATTCTTTAATGTAGGGATTGCGGAACAAAACTTAATTTCTGTAGGTGCTGGCTTAGCAGCTGCAGGGAAAGTACCATTTGTGTCTTCCTTTGCTATGTTTGCGACAGGTCGTGCTTTTGAACAAGTGCGCAACGCTGTATGCTATCCAAAATTAAATGTGAAAGTATGTGCTACTCACGCAGGGATTACTGTTGGTGAAGATGGTGCGACACACCAAAGTTTAGAAGATATTTCTTGCATGCGTACATTGCCTAATATGACTGTTGTAGTACCAGCAGATGCAGCAGAAACGGAAGCTGTTATCTCTTGGGCAGCAGAGTATCATGGACCTGTGTATGTTCGTTTAGGCCGTGCTGGTGTAGAAGATGTAACTCCAGAAGGCTACACATTTGTGCCTGGAAAATCTCAACAATTACGTAACGGTAAAGAGGCTACTATCATTGCTTGCGGTGCTTTAGTAGGTCCAGCAGTGGAAGCGGCAGCTACTCTAGAGGCAGAAGGTATTTCTGTGCGTGTCATCAACATGGCTTCTATCAAGCCAATTGATACAGAAGCGATTGTAAAAGCGGCAAAAGAAACTGGTCTGTTGATTACTGCTGAAGAACATAATGTCATCGGTGGTTTAGGTAGTGCTGTGGCAGAAGTTGTCGTAAAAGAATGCCCAGTGCCAATGGAATTTGTCGGTGTGAAAGATACCTTTGGTGAATCTGGTACACCGAAAGAATTGATGGCAAAATATGGATTAACAGCAGCTGATATTGTAGCAGCTACCAAACGAGGTTTAGCGCGAAAATAGGAAGGGAATGATAGAATGATAGAATTTAGAAATGTCCATAAAGTATACGACAATGGGTCTGTTGCTTTAGAGGATGTATCGATTCATATTGAAAAAGGAGAATTCGTATTAGTCTGTGGGCATTCTGGAGCAGGTAAATCAACATTTATTAAATTACTTTCACATGAAGTTACACCAGATTCTGGAACTGTTATTGTGAATGATGTTGATGTAACACGTATCAAATCTAGTAAAGTACCGTACTTGCGTAGAAAGTTAGGTATTGTATTCCAAGATTTCCGATTATTACCATCAAAAACAGTATTTGAAAACATTGCTTTCGCCTTGGAAGTTATCGAGGAAAAACCGAAAGTAATTAAAGAGAAAGTGTTAAATGTATTAGAATTGGTTGGATTGAGCGATAAAGCTAACGACTTGCCACAGGATTTGAGCGGTGGGGAGCAACAACGGGTAGCGATTGCTAGAGCCATTGTAAATAAACCATTGGTACTCATTGCAGACGAACCGACAGGTAACTTGGATCCACAAACAAGCCGTGATATATCCGACCTTTTCAAAGCCATTAATAACTCCGGTACTACCGTGGTGATGGTAACACATGATATGGATATGGTGTCCTATCTGAACAAACGAGTGATTGCCTTAGAAGGTGGTCGAGTTGTGAGTGATCAAATGAGAGGGGCCGCATTCCATGAAAATTAGAACTTTTAAGTATTATATTAAAGAAGCCGTTAAATCCATGCGCCGCAATGGATTGATGTCCTTGGCATCTATTTCCACTGTTACATTGTCCTTGTTTATTTTGGGCGTGTTTGCCTGTGGTGTTGTGAATCTTAATAATTTGGCATCTCATCTAGAAAGCCAAGTGCAAATTAGCATCTATTTGAAAGATAACTTAACAACACCGCAAGTGATGGAATTAGGCAAAAAACTAAAAGCCTTGCCAGAGCTGAAAGATATTGAATTTGTCACAAAGGATGAAGCTATGAAACGCTTTAAAGAGCGTTTAGGGGAGCAACAACAATTAGTAGATTCCCTAGATGGGCATAATCCATTACCAACGTCTTATGTGTTGACTTTCAATACACCAGACCAAGTAAAAACGACAGCAGAAGTGGTGTCTAAATATCCTGAAGTAGAAAGTGCTCATTATGGACAAGACGTGATTGAACAAATTTTTGAAGTGACAAAAATTATCCGTATCGGCGGTATTGTGCTCATCGCTTTCTTAGCAGGAGCTACCTTATTCATCATTTCCAATACGATTCGTTTGACTGTGTTTGCTCGTCGTAAAGAAATTGGAATCATGAAATACGTTGGTGCTACGAACTGGTTTATCCGTTGGCCATTTGTATTGGAAGGTATGTTCTTAGGCGCTATTGGCGGTGCTATTGCGGGTGTTGCGACATGGCAATTCTATCGCTATATCACAATGGAAGTGATTGCTAACTTTGCTTTCATGCCATTGGTGCCAATGATGCCATTTATCTATCAATTATCCGCAGGATTAGTGGGGATAGGCGTGATTGTAGGTGCTATTGGTAGTACTATTTCGTTAAAACAATATATGAAAGTGTAGGAATGATGAAGAAAAAAACAGTAACACTAGTAACTAGTTTACTATGCGGTTCTATCATGATGGCTACACCGTACTGGTATCAGGCACAAGATGAAGACTTAACGAATCAGTTGTCAAATATTCAACAACAAATGACAAATGAAGCGAATAAAAAGTCGGAAGCGGAAAAAACGATTGGTACCGTATATGAACAGTTACATGC
>CAUUIH010000058.1:0-8860 GCA_963545165.1 uncultured Veillonella sp. | reverse complement strand
AAAAACTTGGCATGGTATTACCAGATAATTTCGTTTACACTAGCAAAAATACAGTGGAAGAACGCAATGTAACGATGAAAAAGGATATTAGAGAATGATGAAGGCAGTCCTTTTGGGCT
The DNA here is from genome assembly GCA_963545165.1 of uncultured Veillonella sp. Taxonomy (GTDB): domain Bacteria; phylum Bacillota; class Negativicutes; order Veillonellales; family Veillonellaceae; genus F0422. The sequence continues at coordinate 8,741 of CAUUIH010000058.1, read as the reverse complement.
GCTTTCTCTATGATTGGAGGAATCAATATGAAACGAGTGGAAGAAATTGTAAAGGTTGTATCTCCTACGAAGGTAGAAGGTCCTTTGACATCTGTTGTCAGCCATATTACGGCTGACTCTAGAACAGTACAAGAAGGTAGCTTGTTTATTTGTTTAGTAGGTGCTACAGTAGATGCTCATAATTTTGTAGAAAAAGCTGTGGAGGACGGTGCAGTAGCGATTATTGCATCTAAACCTGTAACCGTGCCAGACCATGTAGCAGTTCTTTACGTGGAGGATACAAGACAAGCTTTGCAAGATGCTGTTCCATTCTTTTATGATTACCCTGCTTCTAAAATGCGTATGATTGGTGTCACAGGAACGAATGGTAAAACGACAACCACACATATTATTGGGCATATGTTGCGTTCTCAAGGTTATACAGTGGGAATTATCGGTACAGTACATATTTTAATTGATGACCAATCCTACCCAATTCACAACACGACTCCTGATGTAGCAGATTTGCAGCAAATTTTACAACAAATGGTGGATGCTGGTGTTACACATTGTATTATGGAAGTATCTTCCCATGCCTTAGCATTAGGGCGTACAGCAGGAGTAGAATATGATACAGCTGTATTTACTAATTTAACGCAAGATCATTTGGATTTTCACAAGACATTCGATAATTATTTAGCAGCAAAAGCTAAGTTATTTAAACAAGTAAGTGCCTCTTATCAGGTGAAAGAAGGTAAAGGGGCTGTCATCAACGTAGATGATGCATATGGTCAAGCAATTGTAGATGTTACCACAGCCCCTATGATTAGCTATAGTACAGAAGGTAAGGGAACAATGAATGCATCTGATTTGGCGATTACTGCTAAATCTTCCCAATTCACCTTATCCTATGAAGGAAACACCTATCCGATTTCTACAAAAATTGCAGGCATGTTCAATGTATATAATACCTTGGCGGCCGTAGGTGCGGCGTTGTATGAAGGATTAACGATGGAACAAATTGTGAAAGCCTTGTCTACGTTTACAGCAGTGCCAGGACGTTTTGAATTGATTGAAGAGGGTCAAGATTTTGCGGTAGTTGTGGATTATGCACATACGCCAGATGGATTAGAAAATATATTACGAACAGCGAAAAAAATTGTGGAAAATCGTATCTTAGTTGTCTTTGGCTGTGGTGGAGATAGAGATGCGACTAAACGTCCAATCATGGGACGTATTGCATCACAATTTGGTAATCGTGTCTTTGTAACGTCCGACAACCCACGTACAGAAGATCCTGTACAAATCGTAAAAGATGTAGAGGTAGGGGTGAAAGAAGGTTTACATGATGGTGTAACCTATGAAGTCATTGTAGACCGCCGTGAAGCGATTCATAAAGCAATTAAGGAAGCAACGACAGGCGATGTAGTCATCATTGCCGGTAAGGGTCATGAAGATTATCAAATTTTAAAAGATGAAACTATCCACTTTGATGATCGTGAAGTGGCAAGAGAAGCCTTGAAGGAGAGATAATATGGCACAATTTACAGTGCAAGAAGTACTAGAGGCAACACAAGGCTCCTATACTGGAACAAGTACTTGTACCTTTGCTGATGTATCGACAGATACAAGAACAATTGGAGAAAATGGTTTGTTTGTGGCATTGGAAGGGATGACATTTGATGGTCACGATTTCTTAACAGTTGCCAAAGAACGTGGGGCTACTGGTGCTGTGGTGAAACGTGGTAAAACGATTGATGGCTTAGTCTGTATTGAAGTAGAAGATACGCTACGAGCGTATCAACAGCTAGCAACCTATCATCGTAGACGCTTCCCAATCCCTGTCATTGGGATTACTGGTTCCTCTGGAAAAACAACAACTAAGGAAATGATTAGCGCTGTCCTAGAAAAAGCATATACGGTGCTAAAAACAGAGAAGAATTATAATAATGAAATCGGTGTTCCAAAGATGTTATTGCAATTGACAGAAGACCATGATGTATGCGTTCTTGAAATGGGGATGCGTGGGCTTGGTCAAATTGCTGAATTAGCAGAGATTGCAGAACCTACCATCGGTGTTATCACCAATGTAGGTACAAGCCATATTGAACTATTAGGGTCTCAAGAAAACATTGGGAAAGCAAAGCAAGAGTTGATTGAAGCGTTACCGAGTACAGGGGCTGCTGTTTTGAATCACGATGATCCTTTTGTATTACCTATGAAAAAGGTAACGGATGCAAAGGTCATGACCTATGGTATGCAAGCGGGTTCTCACGTACAGGGAACTCAGTTAGAATATACATCGAAAGGGATTAACTTTATTGTTCATGATACATCAGGTACTTGGAATGTGTTTTTACCGATGATCGGGATTCACAATGTGTATGATGCATTATCGGCTGTTGCAGTGGGTACCATTTTAGGTGTACCGAAAGCAGAAATTGTGGAAGCTTTCAAAGAGTTTCCAGGAATTCCAATGCGTCAAGAAATTGTGGCATTTCCAACTTTCACCGTATTAAATGATGCGTACAATGCCAACCCCAATAGTATGGCAGAGTCCATTCGTGCTATGGGACAGTTGCAAGGGACACGTAAAATTGCTATGCTAGGAGATATGTTAGAGTTAGGTGACCATTCTAAAACTGCTCATGAAGAGATTGGCAAACTTCTTAGAGAAGAGCGGTATGATATGGTATTTACCTTTGGTGATATGATGAAAACTACTGCTTCTGTGGCAAAACAAGCAGGTGTTCCGCATGTATATGTAGGAAAGAGTCATCTGGATATTGCCAATGCTTACTATGATGTAAAACAAGACGGCGACGTGATTCTAGTGAAAGGGTCTCGTGGTCTTAAAATGGAACGTATTATTGAAGATTTTAAAGAACGACATGAATAAGTAAGGAGACATGTGACATGAATATGGACTATGCAATAGCCTTTGGCTTAGCCCTGGTAAGTACATTAGTATTAGGTAAAGTAGGGATTCCTATGTTGCAGCGACTGAAAGCGCAACAGTCGATTCGTGAAGATGGACCACAGGCGCATTTAGCTAAAGCAGGCACACCAACAATGGGCGGTTTATTTATGATGCTAGCCTTAGTCATTACAGTTTGCATAGTGCCACCGTATTCTGTCACATTGTGGATGCTATTATTTTTAACATTAGGCCATGGCGCATTAGGATTTAGTGATGATTTCATTAAAGCTGTGAAACGCCGAAATCTAGGGTTAACAGCAAAACAAAAATTACTAGGTCAAGCGGTGTTAGCTATCGTTTTTTGTTATATCTCTATCGCCTATGCAGCCTTGCCAACTACGTTGTGGATTCCCTTGGTGGATATCACCGTAGATCTGGGGTATGCCTATTATATATTGGCGTTTATCATTATTTTGGGAACCACGAATGCTGTTAACTTAACAGATGGTTTAGATGGATTGGCGACTGGTATTTCTGCTATTGCAGGGGCTGCCTTCGCAGTGGTAGGATTATTAGTAGGCTCCTTAAGTGTTACCTTCTTTGGTATCGTCGTGAGTGCAGTTTGTTTAGGATTTTTATATTTCAATGCGAATCCAGCAAAGGTATTTATGGGTGACACAGGCTCATTAGCGCTAGGTGGTGCTTTTGCAGGGATGGCCATTGCTACGAAAACAGAACTGTTATTAATTGTAATTGGTTTTGTCTTTGTAGTAGAAGCATTATCTGTTATTTTACAGGTAGCCTCTTTTAAAACTAGAGGGGTTCGTATTTTCCGTATGAGCCCAATTCACCATCACTTTGAATTAGGTGGTTGGAGTGAGCGAAAAGTGGTATATGTATTCTGGGCTGTTTCCTTGGTAGCGGCTTTGTTAGGCATTGCACTGTTAAGCATGAAATAATATAGATTACGGCTCTACAAGTAAGGGCCGTTATTCTTGCATATAGGGTTAGGTGGTAACAATGGATTATTCAGGTTCTCATGTATTAGTATTAGGTGCTGGGCTTAGTGGTATTGGCGTAGCCCACACATTGGCTAAATTAGGCGCTACAGTAACGCTTAATGATTATAAACAAATTGATTTTGATCCCGCTGAAAGTCAGCGTTTGGCTGACAATCATATAGAAGTGATTACAGGGCAACAAGATTTTGTGTTGCTTGATACAGCTACAAGAGTGGTTGTATCCCCTGGTATTTCATTAGAGATACCTATTATTCAAGAGGCGAAAAAACGAAATATTCCCGTAGTAGGAGAAGTAGAAATTGCTTATGAAGTATCGAAAGCTCCAATTCTAGGCGTGACTGGTACAAATGGTAAAACTACAACGACTTCTTTATTGGCAGAAGTATTGAAAGAAGCTAAATGGGATGTTTATGTGGGCGGTAATATTGGTTACTCTTTGAGTGAACAAGCCTTGGCGGTGCCTGAAACAGGGGTTCTAGTGGCTGAGCTTTCATCCTACCAATTAGAGAGCATCGATAAGTTCCGTACGAAAGGAGCAATATTACTGAATGTAACACCAGACCATTTGTTGCGTCATAAAACGATGGAACGATACCAAGAGGCAAAAGAAAATATTTTCCGTAATCAAGAATTAGGGGACTGGACAGTATTAAACTTTGACTCTCCCATTGTGGCGGATATGGCAAAACGAGTAAAAGGACATGTGTTAGGAATAAGTCAAGAGCGACCTGTCACAGATGGAGCGTATTTTGAAAACAATACATGCTATGCAGTAATGCATGGAAATGCAGTGCCGGTTATTACGACAAAAGATATTCATATCCCAGGATCTCATAATATTGAAAATATTCTGAGTGTCATTGCCTTAACCTATGCATTGGGTGTGCCTGTAGAAGATATCTATCAGGCTATTGCAAAATTTCATGGGGTAGCCCATCGGTTAGAACGTATTCGTACCCTAAATGGAGTTACGTACTATAACGATTCCAAAGCCACTAATACGGATTCCACCATTAAAGCCTTGGAATCCTTTACATCACCTCTTGTATTGATCGCAGGTGGTAAGGATAAAATGACAGACCTAGAAGAAATGATGGAATTAGTGAAAACAAATGTGAAAGAGCTAATTCTGATTGGTGAAGCAGCACAACGTTTTGCAGAGGCTGCTGTAAAAGTGGGAGTGCCTCATATTCATCGTTGCGAATCTATGGAAGAAGCAGTATCCTTAAGTGCTCGCATTGCGGAAGAAGGGGATGTTGTATTATTGTCTCCAGCCTGTGCAAGTTTTGACTGGTATGCACGATTTGAAGATAGAGGCGATCATTTCCGAAGATTAGTAGAACGATTGTAAGGGGGCATACATGAATATCATGATTTCAGGTGGAGGTACTGGAGGTCACATTTATCCAGCCCTCACGATTTATAAAACATTAGAAACAATGGTAGATGCTAACTTTCTCTATGTGGGAACGGAAAAAGGCCTTGAGTCTCGTATTGTTCCTAAAGAAGGGATCCCATTTACCACATTACCTGTGCAAGGATTGCAACGTAAATTATCCTTAGATACATTGGTAACAGCAGGTAAAACACTGTCGTCCTTGTGGAAAGCCAATCGCTTAATTTCTGAGTTTCAGCCAGATATTGTGATTGGTACTGGTGGTTATGTATGTGGTCCTCTGCTATTAGCAGCAGCCTTGCGTGGGATTCCTACACTAATTCAAGAACAAAATGTAGTGCCAGGTATAACGAATAAGATTTTAAGCCGATTCGTCGATGTGGTAGCTGTAGGATATGAAGAAGCGATTCGACAGTTTCCAAATGCAAAGCAAGTGGTGTATACAGGAAATCCTGTGCGCCCCAATGTGGTGGCTGCGAATCGAGAAGAGGCTAGAGCCTACTTCGGCTTGCAAGAGGAACAAACTGCTATCTTAGTAGCTGGTGGATCTCGTGGTGCAAGGAGCATTAATAAGGCGATGCAAACCGTTCATGAACAATATAAAGGTAGAGAAGATATTAAAATTATCCACGCTACTGGTACTGATGAATACAGTCGTGTTTGTGAAAGTTTAGGCATACAAGAAGGCGATGTATACAGTTCAACATCCCATATTGTTCCGTATTTAGACAATATGGATATGGCCATGGCTGCATCAGATATGGCTATTTTCCGTTCTGGAGCAATTGGTTTGGCAGAGCTAGCCGTACGTGGCATACCATCTATTCTAATTCCATATCCTTATGCCGCTGCTGACCATCAAACTTTCAATGCGAAAGCCTTCGTAGAGGCAGGTGCTTCTACGATGATTGTAGATAAAGAATTAGATGGCGCGAAATTATTACAAGCCGTAAATACAATGTTAGAGGATCAGGAATGTCGCGAACGCATGGCCCAAGCTACATTACAATTAGGAAAGCCTCAGGCAGCTATAGAAATTGCTAAATTGGCTATATCTATTAAGAAATCATAGGAGGGAGTATCTCTATGTTAGATACCTATCAACGTATACATTTAATCGGAATTGCTGGTTCTGGCATGCGTGCGATTGCGCATGTATTAATTGAAAAAGGATTTATTGTATCTGGTTCCGATATCCAAGAGTCTGCTATTACAGAAAAGTTCAGACAAGCAGGGGCTACTATTTTTATGGGCCATGATGCTGCTCATGTAGAAGGCGTAGATGTGGTTATCCGATCTACTGCTATCCATGATGATAATCCTGAAATTGTAGGGGCTAGAGAACGAAATATTCCAATTTTACATCGTTCTGACGTGGTGAAAGCCGTGTTAGATGAAACCTATGGTATTGCTGTGGCTGGTGCACATGGTAAGACCACAACTACGTCTATGATTGGGCAAATTTTTATGGAAGCCAACCAAGATCCAACGATCATCATCGGTGGAGAAGTAGACTATTTAAATGGTAGTAGCCATGTAGGTAAAGGTAAATATAGTATTGCAGAAGCTGATGAAAGTGATGGCTCTTTCTTGCATTTAAATCCTAAGCGTATTGTGATTACGAATATTGAAAATGACCACATGGATCATTATCGAACAGTAGAAAACTTGTTGCGAGCTTTCACAGAGTTTTCTATGAAGTTACCAGAAGATGGTATTGCTGTGGTATGTGGTGATAATCCATCGATTCGACGGATTATGCCAGATATTAAACGTCAATGTATTACCTATGGTTTAGGGGCAGGCAATGATTATCGCATTGAAAATTTGCGCATTGAACAAGGGATTACTACCTTTGAAGTAGTTCATAAAGATGCTGTACTAGGTATCTTGCGTTTAGCTGTGCCGGGTCAGCATAATGCACTGAATGCACTAGGAGCACTTGTAGTAGCATTAGGCGAAGGAATTTCTTTTGAAGTGGTAGCAAAAGCATTGCGTAAATTTATTGGTGCGAAACGTCGCTTTGAAACAAAAGGTCATGTAAAAGATGTTTGGGTCGTAGATGATTATGCACATCATCCGACAGAAATTGCAGCCACTATTAAAGCGGCGAAATCCTTGGAAGATCATCGTGTAGTAATTTTATTCCAGCCACATCGGTATAGTCGTACAAAATTATTATTACGTGAATTTGGCACGGCTTTCAAAGAAGCTGACCTAGTGTTCATTACAGATATTTATAGTGCTGGTGAGAAACCTGAGGCAGGAATTGATGGTATGTCCATTCCATTGATGATTAAAGAATTGACAGGTCAAGAGATTCAGTATGTGGCAGATGTAAATACATTGCCACAAACGGTGTTAGAATATATTAAACCTAATGATTTAGTCATCACTATGGGGGCAGGTAATATCAATCAATTTGGACCTAAACTATTAGCTTTATTGGAGGAAAAATAAAGTGAAAGATAAACGTATTATTGTCCTCATGGGAGGGCCATCAAAAGAAGCAGAAGTATCTAGAAGAACGGCTGCAGCCATTGCAGAAGCATTACAAAGCAAAGGGTATGCGGCGACCACATTAGAATGTAACCCTAGTACAGTAGTACAAGACTTACAAGCTTTACAATGTGATGTTGTATTTAATGCGATTCATGGGAAATATGGTGAAGATGGATCTTTACAAGGAGCCCTTGAAATGGCAGGTATTCCGTACACAGGCTCCGGTGTTATGGCTCATGCAGTAGGTATGAATAAAAAAATGAGCAAGCATGTATTTTTAGGCGCTCAGATTCCTACAGCTAATTCAAAATCCTATGATAATCAATTAGAATCTGTGGATGCTATTCTAGAAGATATTCATGCTAACTTTACAGTACCGTTTGTTGTCAAAGCAGCTAGCCAAGGATCTAGTATTGGTGTAGCTATTATTAAAGATGAAGCAACTGTCGATGAAGACGTAAAACAAGTATTAGACATAGACCATGTGATCGTAGTAGAAGAATTTGTAGATGGTAGAGAGTTTACTGTCTCTGTATTAGATGGTAAAGCCTTGCCAGTGATTGAAATTCGACCTCATTCTGGTGAATATGATTACGCTTCTAAATACACCACAGGCGCTACTGATTATCTAGTACCAGCTCCGATTACAGAAGAACAAGCTGCGGCTATGCAGCGTATCGGTGAGGCTGTATATCAACAAATGCAATGCGCTGGTGTAATCCGTGTGGATATTATGATGAACAGCAACGATGATATGTTTGTATTAGAATATAATACAGTACCTGGTATGACGGCTACCTCTTTGGTACCGAAAGCAGCAAGAGCTATGGGAGTTGAATTTCCTGAATTGTGCGAACAAATTCTTCATTCAGCGGGATTACATAAATTTTAGGAGTGGCTATGAATGTAAATGGGTTTCAAA
>CAUUIH010000057.1:0-9015 GCA_963545165.1 uncultured Veillonella sp. | reverse complement strand
TATAAGGTACTTCATTGAAAGTGGTAGTTTGTTCTTTCACATATTCAATCATGTCACCACCAAATAAGAATGGATCCATGTCTTCTAACAAGTGATATTTGCCATACACCACACCAATACCTTGAGAGGCACACATTTTATGTCCTGAGAAAACGAAGAAATCACAATCTAAGGTTTGCACATCAATGGCTTGATGGGGAGCCGATTGTGCTCCGTCTAGGATAGCAATAGCACCAACAGCATGAGCACGTTCCACCAATTCTTTGACTGGAAACTCCATACCTAATACATTACTTACATGGGCAAAGGATACAATTTTTGTAGACTCATCAATTTTATCCATTTCGCCATCTTTAATATGACCAGTTTCATCTAGGTACATGTATTCCAAGGTAGCCCCTGTCACTCGGCATACATATTGCCAAGTCACAAGGTTCGCATGATGCTCCGCTACAGTGATGACAATTTTATCTCCCGCTTTCACATGCTTCAATCCATAGGAATGAGCAATTAAATTCAAGCTTTCTGTCGTATTTCGAGTGAAGATAATTTCTTCTCGTTTACGAGCATTGATAAAGCGTTGTACCACATCACGAGCGCCTTCATAGGCCTCAGATGCTTCCATAGCCAACACATGGGCCCCACGGTGTGGGTTCCCATTGTGATTTGCCATATGCGTTTCTAATGCTTTCATCACTGGCACTGGAATTTGTGTAGTAGCACCACTATCTAAGTAAGCAATACGTTTACCACGATGTGTTCTTGTTAAAATTGGAAAATCTTTATATGCCTCTGCTATTGGTTTCATACTATCCCTCTCAATTATATTTTTTGTCGTAGTACTGCTAAGGCAGTTTCTTCCATTTCTTCATTGCCAATACGATCAATTAATGGTCGTAACATGGATTCAACGATAATGTGTTTTGCTTCTTCTTCATTGAAACCACGGCTCATTAAATAGAATAATTTAGCTTGGTCTAATTGACCAGCACTGGATGCGTGATTACCAGATACATTATCTTCTTTACATAATAATAATGGTAAAGAGATAGATTTAACTTGTGGTGTTAATAGCAAGCATGTATCCTCTTCTGCACCTTCAGATGCCAAGCTACCACGCAAGAAATCTAAAGTGCCACGGAATGATTTTTTAGAAGAACCATTCAATGCACCTAAGTTATTAATATTACTGATTGTTTTTCTACCGATATGTTTCATTAACATAGCGATGTCAAATACTTGCGTACCAGTACCGCAGTAGCCTAAGTCATGTTCCACTTCTGCGTAGTCTCCTACTAGGTCCTCTTGATAATTCAAGAAGTTTTCGGAACCACCCAACTCAATGTTGATGAACTCTACATGACCGGACTCTTCTACTCGTGTATACCGATGTTCAAATTGTTGCACTTTACCAGTGAGCAATTGAATTTTTTTGAACACAACAGACGCCCCAGTATGGGATACAATTTCTGAAAGTAGCCCAACATGACCGTCAGTAGCTTCACCTTTCAAGCAAAGCGTTAACTCTAGAGTAGAGTCTTTTTCAGCTTCGATTTGTAAGCGCGTTCTTTCACTGACAGCACCTTGCACATCAAGAACAATCGTCAATGCTTCTTTGGCACCAGCTGGCACTTGAATGTGATAGCCATGTGTAAAGTGATGAGATGCATCGCGCAACGCACCAGCATGAACACCTTCATAAGAAGGTTCTAACACTTCTTTATTTGTAATGTCTGTTACAATGTGCTTGGATCCTTCCACAGTCACTGTAGCACGTTCTGTACCAGCCCATACATTGCCTTCTGTATGATTTACCTTTAACCAACGGAAAGTCGGTCTAGGCAATTCATTAAAATGTAATGTGTTGCTCATCCTAACCTCCTATCCGATAGAACCTTCAAGTTCTAAGGTAATTAAATTATTCATTTCTACGGCGTATTCTAATGGTAATTCTTTAGAAATTGGTTCTACGAAACCACGAACAAGCATAGCTCTTGCTTCTTCTTCGCTAATACCACGAGTCATTAAGTAGAAAATAGCCTCATCGGAAATACGACCAATTTTTGCTTCATGTCCTAAATCGACATTGTCATTTTCAATGGTAATAGATGGAATTGTATCGGATTGAGATTCTTGGTCTAACATCAAAGACTCACAAGAAACAGTTGCTTTGGAATGATCTGCATTTTTACCAATGTTCAATACACCGCGGTAAATTGCTGTACCACCGCTCTTAGAAATAGATTTAGAGTTAACATTACTTGTTGTATGTGGTGCAGCATGAATTACTTTTGCCCCTGTATCCAAATATTGGCCTTCACCAGCAAATGTAACACCTGTAAATTCACAGTGTGCTCCTTCACCAGCCAAGATACTCATTGGATACAAGCAAGATACGGCAGAACCAAAGGAACCAGAAACCCATTCAATAGTACCATTTTTGCCAACTCGACTACGTTTAGTATTCAAGTTGTACATATTTTTAGACCAGTTTTCAATTGTGGAATAACGCAAAGTAGCGTTATCTTTTACGAACAACTCAACGCAACCGGCATGTAAGTTTGCTACATTGTATTTTGGAGCGGAACAGCCTTCAATAAAGTGTGCTTTTGCCCCTTCTTCTACGATGATCAAGGTATGTTCAAACTGACCTGCTCCTGGTGCATTCAAACGGAAGTAAGACTGTAATGGAATATCTACAGTTACTCCTTTTGGTACATACACGAAGGAACCACCAGACCATACGGCACCATGTAAAGCTGCAAATTTATGATCTGTAGGTGGCACCAATGTCATGAAATATTGTTTTACAATATCTTCATGCTCATGTAATGCCGTTTGCATATCTGTGTAGACAACGCCTTGACGAATCAAGTCTTCTTGAATGCTGTGGTATACAACTTCAGAGTCATATTGAGCCCCAACACCAGCCAAAGAAGTTTTTTCAGCTTCTTGGATACCAAGACGGTCAAATGTATCTTTAATATCGTCTGGAACCTCGCTCCAGTCTTCTTTCATATCAATTTTAGGTTTTACATAGGTCACGATATCTGCCATATTTAAAGCGCTAATATCAGGTACCCAATTAGGAACATCTAATTGATTGTAAATTTCAAGGGACTTTAAACGGAAATCTAACATCCATTGTGGTTCATTTTTGTTAGCCCACATTTCACGAATGATATCTTCTGTTAAACCAGCTTCTGATTTATAGGAGAATTCAAATTCATTACGAATGTCATAGACGCCGCGATCCATCTCCTCAATTTGAGTTTTCTTTCTCGCTTCCATGAGATCCTCCTATGCTAAATTTTTGTATGCATCGTAGCCTTTTTCTTCGATTTCACGAACTAATTCAGGGCCACCAGTTCTTACAATACGACCATCAATTAAGATGTGTACAAAGTTTGGTTGTAATTTTTGAAGAATTTGATTATGGTGAGTGATGATCAACACTGCGTTCTCTTCGTTATGGAAACGATTTACCCCTTCAGATACGATACGAACCGCATCTACGTCAAGACCAGAATCAGTTTCATCAAGAATAGCTAATTTAGGGTTCAAAATAGACATTTGAAGAATTTCATTTTTCTTTCTTTCACCACCAGAGAAACCTTCGTTTACATAACGGTTAGCGTAAGAAGTATCGAAAGATAATTCTTCCATTTTAGCTTTCAATTCTTTTTTGAAAGCCAAAGCACGTACGTTTTCACCAGTAATTGTGTTTTTAGCGGTACGAATGAAGTTTTCTACTGTAATACCAGGTACGGAAATTGGATGTTGGAAAGACATGAAAATGCCTTTTTTCGCACGATCGTTTACAGCTTCTTCAGTGATATTTTCGCCATCAAATACGATGGAACCTTCTGTTACTTCATAAGCAGGGTTGCCCATGATTACGTTTGCCAATGTAGATTTACCAGCACCGTTTGTGCCCATTACTACATGGATTTCACCTTTATTAATTGTTAAATTGATGCCCTTTAAGATTTCTTTCTCTTCAATAGAGGCACGCACATTGTCTACGCGAAGTAATTCTGCCACGTATGTCACTCCTTATCAAATAAGCTACTATATACAAAAGAAGACTAGTTAGGTCTTAGTATGTGTCGAATACCGTAAAAAAACGGATTCCACCAAAGTGTAATCCGCTGTCATATTCATAGCATGAGAACGCCACTTTGGCTCAAATCTAAAATAGTAAATATACTATCTGTATTATACCGTGTATAGATTAGAACCGCAAGCCAATTTCTACTATTTTACTATGAATTTGATGATATGTTTACATACCATCTATTCATTTATAGCATATTGAAATTTTATATTCTCTACCAAGAGACTCAACAATATTTATTATACCGAATTTTCTCAATATTGTAAATGCTATTCCCGTATTTTTTTAGGGATTATGAAAACAGACATATACCCTGTTGTAAGTACGAACAAAGTATATGTCCATATAATTCTAATTACTTGTCTGAGGGACCTCAGAAGCACGCCCCACAGACTTATTATAAGCCAGCAAAGTCCAATGTAGCGAAATAATCATCTAATGTTTCTGCACGACGAATTTGTGTGACACTACCATCTTCATTCAATAACAATTCCGCAGAACGCAATTTACCATTATAGTTGAAGCCCATCGCATGACCATGCGCACCTGCATCATGAATCACAATACGGTCGCCCATATCAATTTTAGGTAATTGACGATCGATGGCAAACTTATCATTATTTTCGCATAAAGAGCCAGTCACATCATAGGTCATAGTAGCTGGTTCATTTTCTTTGCCCATCACTGTAATATGATGATAAGAGCCATACAAGGCAGGACGCATCAAATTAGCCATACACGCATCTAAACCAATGTAATGTTTGTAGATATCTTTTTTATGAATCGCTGTAGCTACTAAATAGCCGTAAGGACCAGTTACCATACGACCACATTCATAAGCCAATTGAATTGGGCTGTGACCTGTGCCAAGAATCAAACGGTCATAGGCTTCTTTTACACCAGCACTTAACACCTTGTAATCCACCGGTGTTTGTTCAGGTTTATACGCTACTCCAATGCCACCACCAAGGTCGATGAAAGATACTTCTACACCAGTTTGTTCTTTCACACGCAACGCCAAGTTAAACATTAACTCTGCTGTGCCCACTAAGCCGTCAATGTCTAGCTCATTAGATACCACCATCGTATGTAAACCGAAGTTAGTAATGCCTTTTCCTTTTAAGTAATTGATAGCTTCCATGATTTGCGCTTCTGTCATGCCATATTTTGCTTCTTCTGGAAGGCCGATAATTGTGTTACCGCCTTCTTTCAAAGAACCTGGGTTATAGCGGAAACAAAAACGATCTGGTAACTCACCATGTTGTTCCAAGTACGCAATATGCGTAATATCATCTAGGTTAATAATCGCACCTAGGTCCATCGCTTTTTTGTATTCTTCATACGGCGTATCGTTGGAAGAGAACATGATATTATCTCCAGTGATACCTACCTTTTCGCTCAAAATTAGTTCTGCCATAGAAGAACAGTCGGCGCCGATGCCAATTTCTTTCATCATTTTCATGATATATGGATTTGGCGTTGCTTTCACAGCAAAATATTGTTTGAATCCTGGTGCCCAGCTGAAAGCATCAAGAAATGCGCGCATATTATCCATAATGCCTTTCGCATCATAAATATGGAATGGCGTTGGGTATTGGGCGATAATCGCTTCTAATTGGTCTTTTGTGAATGGTGTTGTTTTTGCGTTCATTATAACTCCTCAATTTATTTGTACTCCACTATGAAACAGCCTCTTTCTGTAACATAGCAATATGTAAAACAATAGGCACTTTCCATGTAGTATCTCATTGCCATCAAGCCAACAGTACTCCATGGATACCGTAACGTATTGTAACACATATTCTATAGAATTGTAAAGATTCTATAGAATTTTTTACATAGCAAAAAACAGCCATTCCATCGAATCGCTGCACATCAAAAATTACATTATTACGTTATGCCGTACTACCTACGGTGTGCTCTTAGGCCGATTAGGCTCCTTGGTAAGGTACCCATTCGCCTAAATAAGCTGGTCCATATAAGGCTAACATACAATTACATCCTTTCTACACCACTACAACAAAAATTGATCCCGCTGATTAATCATCAAGCGCGCCGGATAGCAATAACAACAAGAGCAATTCTTCCATACATTCACCACCTTTCTTAACTGTGTACTTAGTATACCCTATTTAAGCATTCATAAATTACAAAAGTCCCGATAGTTACTATAAAAGAAAAGCGCAAATGGCAGGTTCTACCATTTACGCTTTCTCTAGCATGCATTGTATAGATTAAAATTACTTAGGCCCAAATAATGAGTGATCCACGCTATATCGCCCACCGCCCATAAAGAAAATTGCCAGTGCAGCAAATGCCATTTGTGACGGATAATCCCACGCGAAGAACCCTGCATCCAAATGAAGAATAGTAGCCGTCAATAAAACTCCAGCCAACAAAAGGGCTCCCAATCGAGTAAATAATCCAAATACAACTAAAATGCCACCTAAGAACTCACAGATTGCAGCCATAGCACCAAAAAATTCAAAGTATCCAGGCACTCCTAATGGCGCTAACATGGCTCCCACTTTATAAAGCCCTGCAGCACCACTTAAAAACTTCAAATATCCATGATAAATCATAGAAACACCTAATCCTAATCGAAGCACTAAGATGCCAAAATTAATATAGGTCGGTTTACCACGTAATAAAAAGTGAATCATATTTGTATCCTTTCCTTCATACTGTCACAACTAGACGTTCTATTGATGTTGTATAGTATATCATAGGTTTCTCATTTTTCACATATAACAAAATTTTTAATCTATACCATTTATTATACGTTCATTACCTCTAAAAATCTAGCAAGACACCGCAAAAAGAGCACGACATGTTTCCCTTCCATCCTTGAACGCAGTTGCGCGTAGCAGTTTATGGCGCTCCCTTTGCCCAAATAATGACAACGCAAAAAGACCGCAACATGTTCCGGAGCAAACCTACCGTAGGATCAGTTTGTGGAGGAATATGTTGCGGTCTTTTCTTATATACTATTTTGGGAAAAACACCATAAACAAATAGCGCTTCAAGTGTTACCCGATATCAGCTGGTGTAGAAAAATCTACTGTGATACCCAATGCTTTAGCTACGCCTTCACCGTATGCAGGGTCACATGCATAGCAATGTTTTGCATGGCGTTCTTGGATGAACAATGGAACTCCTGCCATATTGCGAGCTGTGTTGCTGAACAATACTTGTTGTTGTTCTGGAGTCATGAGACGGAACAATTTACCAGGTTGTGTGTAGTAATCGGAATCATCTTCACGGAAGTCGTATTGGTATGCTTTACCAGATACATCATATCCTGGATCTTTGTATTGTGGTTGGTTAGCCCATTGTCCAAAGCTGTTAGGAGCATAACCAATTGTAGAACCATGGTTACCATCTACACGACCTTGTCCATCACGATGATAAGAGTTGAATGGACATTTAGGCGCATTTACAGGGATTTGATGATAGTTTGTACCTAAACGATAACGTTGTGCATCAGCATAGGAGAACAAACGACCTTGTAACATACGGTCAGGACTGAATCCAATACCAGGAATGATTGTGGATGGAGCAAATGCTGCTTGTTCAACATCTTGGAAGTAGTTTTCTGGGTTGCGGTTCAATTCCATTACCCCTACTTCGATTAATGGGAAGTCTTTTTTATACCATACTTTTGTAAGGTCAAATGGATTGTATGGAAGTGCTTCTGCTTGTTCTTCTGTCATCACTTGGATGTACAATTTCCAACGAGGGAAATCGCCTTTTTCGATAGCATCGAATAAGTCACGTTGTGCACTTTCACGATCGTTCGCAATGATAGCAGCTGCTTCATCTTCTGTTAAGTTTTTAATTGGTTGTTGGCAAACCCAGTGGAATTTAACCCATACACGTTCGTCGTTCGCATTGATTAAGCTGTATGTGTGGGAACCGAAACCATGCATATGACGATATCCATCAGGAATACCACGATCACTCATAACGATTGTAATTTGGTGCATTGCTTCTGGCAAGCTAGTCCAGAAATCCCAGTTTGCCGTAGCGTCACGCAAGTTAGTTTCAGGGTTACGTTTTACCGCACGGTTCAAGTCAGGGAATTGCAATGGATCGCGGATGAAGAATACTGGTGTGTTATTACCAACTAAATCCCAGTTACCTTCTTCTGTATACATTTTAACAGCGAAACCGCGGATATCGCGTTCTGCATCAGCAGCACCACGTTCACCAGCTACTGTGGAGAAACGTACAAATAAATCAGTTTGTTTACCTACTTCAGAGAATACTTTCGCTTTTGTATATTTTGTAATGTCATTTGTCACTGTGAAAGTACCAAATGCACCAGATCCTTTCGCATGCATACGGCGTTCAGGAATCACTTCACGAGCAAAGTGACCTAATTTTTCCATCAACCACACATCTTGCATCAATACAGGACCACGTTTTCCAGCTGTCGCACTGTTATTGTTGTCAGGGACAGGGGCGCCAAAGGCTGTTGTCAATTTTTCTTCTTTCATAACTTTCTCCTTTGTAAACTTATACATATGATAATAAAATTAAAACCTATACTTTTTACAACGGATAATTATTATCCGTTAACTTATGAACTCATTATAGAACTTTTTCTATGTATTGTCAATAATGATTTTCTATTAATTTTTATTTTTTTTGATGTTATAAACTATAACATAATCAATCTGTGAAATAGCAAAAAGGGACTATAAAAGAATAGTTACCTATTCTTTCATAGTCCCCATAGTATTTACTTAGTTAATACTGCGATCCATGGATGCAATCTGAGATTACATCATACCGCCCATACCGCCCATTGGAGGCATTGGAGGCATCATTGGTGCATTTTCTTCTACTTTATCAGCTACGATGGATTCAGTAGTTAATACTAATGCTGCGATGGA
>CAUUIH010000056.1:0-9044 GCA_963545165.1 uncultured Veillonella sp. | reverse complement strand
CATCTTAACATTACAAAATATAGAAAAATCCTATGGCACACGGTTATTGTTTAAACATGTAAATGGAACCATAGCCTCTCACCATCGCATTGGCTTAATTGGTGTCAATGGAACAGGAAAGACAACCTTATTGCAGGTTTTAGAAGGCACACAAGAACCAGATAAGGGCAGTATAGAACGCAATGGGAAAGCTACGATCCATCGACTGGAACAAGAACCGTATATTGATGAAAGTACTACCTTACTAGACAATGTATTATTAGGGGACCATCCAAAACTTTCACTGGTTCGAGATTTTGAAAGAGCCTTACAAGATCCAGAATCACCGCAATATATGAACTTATTGGCGCGCATGGATGAAGAAGATGGGTGGATTGTAGAACAAGAAGCAAAAATGATACTGACACGCTTGGGCTTTCAGAATGTACATGGATCAGCAAAATCATTATCTGGGGGACAACGACGGAGATTGGCATTAGCAAGAGCCTTGGTGTATCCTTGCGATTTATTATTGCTTGACGAGCCGACAAATCATTTGGATGAGGCCACCATTGAATGGCTAGAAGTATATTTAAAAGATAGAAAAGGTGCCGTACTATTGAGCACCCATGATAGATATTTCCTAGATGCTGTATGTAACACGATTTGGGAATTATCGAATCAGACCATATATGAATTTCAAGAGACCTACGAAACCTATGTATCCTTGAAAGAAGAACGGGAAGCGCAACTAGATGCTATTGAAGAAAAACGGAGAAAACTCATTGCCAGTGAACTGAAATGGGTGCGCCGTGGAGCGAAGGCACGGACCACAAAACAAAAAGCAAGATTGCAACGGTTTGAACAATTGAAAGCAATGGAAAAACGACAAAAAACAGGTACCGTTGATCCCATTGTATTAGCATCACGATTAGGGAACACTATTTTTGATATAGAACACCTATCATTTTCCTATGACACAGGGCGAGAGGTAATCAAAGATTTTACCTATCATATGGTGCGTCATGACCGTATCGGTGTGGTGGGACCTAATGGAATTGGTAAGACCACATTGATGAAGTTATTCCAAGGGGAATTAGAACCAACAGCTGGCACTATGGGGCGTGGAGAAACAGTGAAAATTGGATACTTCTCGCAACAGTTACCGAACTTTAAAGAAGACCAACGAGTATTAGACTATATTCGAGAAAATCGCTCGTACTTGCATTTACCAGATGGTAGCTCCTTAAGTGCAGGCCAATTATTGGAACGCTTTTTGTTTCCTCCATCTCATCATGGCTTGCCAATCCGTAAACTATCTGGTGGTGAAAAACGCCGTCTCTTTTTATTGCGCATTTTAATGGATGCACCTAATGTGTTGCTCCTAGATGAGCCTACTAATGATTTAGACATTCCTACCTTAGAAGTATTAGAAGATTTCTTAGATTCTTATAGTGGTATTGTCATTACTGTATGCCATGATCGATACTTTTTGGACCGGGTCGTAGATAAACTTTTTGTATTCACCGGCTCAGGCCATATCGAGGTATACCATGGTGGTTACTCCGATTATGAAGCGGATACGAACCTAACCAGTGCCATAGGTGGTGATACAAAACGTGGCGTACTTCGTCATGCAGTACAGGTACAAGGAGGATCCGCTAGTCCTATGCAGCAGGATGCGGGGAACTATGCTAATGCAGGGATGATGGGGGATGCTGAAAGTAATGACTTACATACACAGTTACATACTACAAGTATGAATGTGAAAGAAAGCATGAATCCAGTAGTAGAGACTACGGTGGATAACAAGGGGAGTGTTAAAAAGAAACTGACCTTAGGGGAACTGAAAGAACTGGAACAATTGGAACTTCGCATTGCAGAATTAGAAGGCCTTGTAAAAGCTTACGATGCCATGATGGCCCAAGGTGGTACTGACTATGAAGCCATTGAAAGTACTATCAAAGAACGAGAGCAAGTGGTAGAAGAATTAGAGATGATTACATTGCGTTGGTTGGAATTGGAGGAGAGAAAGTAAAAATAAGAATTGTGCTTGCTTTTTGTGAAAATCAGAAGTAGTATTAGAGATATAGAGATAAATAATCCAGTATGAAGTAAATGCCCTGTTTAAAGTAAAATGATTTTATATGTATAGTAATAGAGAAGAATCTTTCTTTTGGGGGAGTGACATGGAATTATATGGATATCATGGAACTGATGAAAAGGCAGGCTTAAAAATTCTTGAAGAGCAAAATATAAAACCATCAGAAGGTCCAGATGAATGGTTAGGGAAAGGCCGATACTTTTTTACATGTCTGGAAGATGCAAAATGGTGGTGTGATGCTAAACGATTTATTATGCCTATCGTAATTGTTGGAGAGTTAAAATTTACGAATAAGGTAATAGACTTAGTAAATAATAGAACTGATCAGGAGTTATTTTTCCAATACTCGAAAAAGGTGCAAAATATGTGTGAAAGGTTGCCAGAGCCCTTTAAAAGAAAAAGGCGTAATTATATGCAGTTAGCTATTGAAAAACTCTTAGGGGATGCTAGAAAAAATAAAATACGTATTGATGCATCCATAGCCATGTTCGATCAAAATAGAAAGTTTTGGAAATTTAATGAGAAGGAGCAGTGGAAATTTCCTTGCTATATAGGGCAAGTTCAAGTATGTGTATATAATCCAGAATCAATTATAAAGCTATATAAGGAGGAAACTAGAGATGAATGAAAATTTTTGGAATGTAATGTTTAAAACCTTAGAAAATACATCAGATGAGGAGTGGGAAGAATTTGTGCAAGACTTTGATGAACGATATGAAGTACCTCTTTATGAGTTTGATGTTACGATTACAAATTATCAAATGGGACCTATGGATTCATCGGGGATGTTGAGAGTTATTGAGACAGATGGCTATAATACAAATATTGTTACTGAAGGGATAAGTAACGATATTAATAATGAGTATCTTACATTAGCGGCATGATATAGGTGATTCTATGAATATTTCTGTTGAAAATGATATACAAAGTGTATTGAGACTAGATGCAATATATTTTAAAGAAATTAAATTTGAACAATATTCATATGGCAAATATGATGGAGATGTGAAAGTAAGTTTTGCTTTAAAAGAAAAGTGTAATAGTGATAAGTTAGAGATGGGGATACAGTTTACTATTTTGGGGGAAAATGCTTTTACGCTTGAAGGTGAACTTATAGGTATTTTTTCTATGGATGATAAGGCAGATCTAAGTATTGGGAAATTAAAAACTAATGCGATTGCTATTATGTTTCCATATCTCAGAAGTCAAGTTACTTTATGGACTTCTCAACCAACGATGAGTCCTATAGTGCTACCCCCAATTAATATCAATAAAATTTTTAAATAATTTTGATTATATATATTACCTTCTCAATCCGAATTATCATAGAGATGAGATGTGCTATTTATAATACAATTTGTTTATTTCAATTAAGTATGGCAGTGAGACTAGCGGCTTTGAGAGATGAGTGTCATAAGTAAAATAGCATAATACATAGGACTTATAAAGTGAAGGGGCTGTAACAAAATGTAAAAAAGTACATTTTGTTACAGCCCCTAAGAACTTTTTATATGAGTAGCTCCCCACATTTGACAAAGAGCCTTATTTTATAATTTGCAATATAGATCTATATTGATTTAACAGAAAATATAAAAAATGATAAATATTTTTAATTTTTAAATACTTTTAAAAATTTACATATTGAATAATTAGTGATATACTTCGGGTAAGGGTAGAAATTGGTAGTGCAAGTCCATACTGTACCGTGTCAAGCGAGGAAACTTGGACACTCCCAAATCATGGGGAGTATGGCTGCTATTGAATCTACTCATGTTGATGGTTTCTTTTTTTTAGAAAAGGAGTAGTATCATGAAAAAACATTTAGCAGTATTAGCAGCAACAGCAGTATTGGGTGTAACTTCAGCGTTTGCAGCGAATCCTTTCTCTGATGTGACACCACAAGATTGGGCATACCAAGCAGTGGCTCAATTAGCAGCACAAGGCGTAGTAAATGGTTACCCAGATGGCACATTCCAAGGCCAACACAACATCACTCGTTATGAAATGGCACAAATGGTAGCAAAAGCTATGACTCGTCAAGAACGTGTAGATGCGGAACAAAATGCAATTATCAACCGTTTGGCTAACGAATTCTCCGCTGAATTGAACAACTTAGGTGTTCGCGTAGCTACATTGGAAAATAAAGTAGGTAACTTTAAATTCACTGGAGATGCTCGTTTGAGATTTACAGGACATGAAAAAGCTACCACTTCTCTTGAGGTAGTTGAACAAGATAAAGCAGATAAAAGTGGCAAGGAAAAAGTTCTGACAGAAAAAATGATGAAAAAATCTATGTTTGACTATCGTGGACGTGTTCAATTTGCAGCCACTGTGAATGACAATACAAAAGCTGTGATTCGTTTGGTAGGCAGCAAAGAGTTTGGAGCAGCTGGTAATCCTAAAACAAATATTGATCGTATCTATGTACAACATAACTTTGGTAAATATCTAACAGCAACAGCTGGCCGTCATGATCTTATAGTCGGTGCTGGTTTAACGTATGATGATGTATTTGAAGGTGCTACAGCAATGGTAGGTAAAGATGCATTAAATGCTTCTATTTCCTATGGTTATGCCCCAGCATTAGGATATAATGCAGTATTTGGTAGCACAAAAGATGTTCCAGGAACATCCTATAGAGAAGCATCTTTCTTTGCAAAAGAACAAAAAGATAATGCACAATTGGCAGTATTCCAAGTGAATAGCATGGTTGGTAAACATGTAAAAGTAGGTGGATTCTACACTAAAGTTAATGGTGTAAAAGCAATCGATGCAGTCAAAGCCATCCATGGTATTGATTTAGATACTGATACTATGAAACAAGCAGAAAAGTTAACTAAAAAATCTTTAGATTTCTATGGTGTTAATGCAAGTGCTACATTAGGCCATGACGTGACAGTAGATGGTGAATTTGCTAAATACAAAGATTTGAAACATTCCAATGCTTGGACTGCAGGTATCGCGTATGGCGCTTATGATATGAAAAAAGCTGGTACTTGGATGTTAAAAGCACAATATGTAAATCTTGATGTAATGGCACCGGTATTCTCCTCTACATTCTGGACTCCATATAATCAAAACTTCAAAACTTGGGCAGTATCTGGTAAATATGCAGTGGCTAAAAACATTGGCTTAGCAGCATACTCCACAATCGGTGCAAAAGATAAAGATGGTAACGATGTAGCTGAATACTATCGTGCTGAATTAAACTACAAATTCTAATACAATAAGAAATATGTAGTGTCAATATAATATTGAATTACGAATGAAAAAGCGGTTAGCTGGTACACCCAACTAACCGCTTTTGATATGTTATACCCATATAAATTCTCTAAAGTATAAAAAACACACTAAACTAGTATAGGATATATAGGGGCTTTTACAGCTTATATAGGAGTTAGTCAAAATTTATATATAATACATGCAAAATAAATATCGAAAAAAATCGTTTTACATTTGCAAAAGCAGCTAGATTGTGATACCATATGTCTTATCCAAGTGGATGTATTTATGACAAGTTAGTACAATCAAAGTTGTATATATGTGGAGGAAACGTGGACACTCCAATGAAATACTTGAAAGGTACTAGTTGTTTTATGGTATTCACAAGTTCTATTTATTTTCATTGAGAGGTAATTATCATGAAAAAACAATTAGCAGTATTAGCTGCCACAGCAGTATTGGGTGTAACATCTGCATTCGCAGCAAACCCATTCTCCGATGTAACTCCACAAGATTGGGCATACCAAGCAGTAGCTCAATTGGCTTCCCAAGGCGTAGTTAATGGCTACCCAGATGGCACTTTCAAAGGCCAAAACAATATCACTCGTTATGAAATGGCTCAAATGGTAGCTAAAGCTATGGCTCGTCAAGATCGTGTTGACGCTGAACAAAATGCTATCATCAACCGTTTAGCTAACGAATTCTCCGCTGAGTTGAACAATTTAGGTGTTCGTGTAGCTACATTAGAAAACAAAGTGGGTAACTTCAAATTTACAGGTGATGCTCGTATTCGTTACCAAGGTTCCCACACTGTAGACAATGCATACGTAAATGAGATTGTATTTGGTGCAGCTGATGAGGCAGATGTAGATGCAGCAGATATGGACGCAGCAGACGTGGATGCAAATGATGAACCATTAGCAGTGGGCGAAGAAAATGTTAAAGAAGTAACACGTAAACGTTCTAAAATTGACTACCGTGCACGTGTACAATTCGAAGCTACTGTAAACGATAACACAAAAGCAGTAGTTCGTTTAGCAACAGGCGATAAAGAATTCGGCGAAGCTGGAAATCCTACTACAACATTAGATCGTGTGTATGTACAACATAACTTCGGTAAATATGCGACTGCTTCCGTAGGTCGTCAAGATATTTTGATTGGTAGCGGTTTAACTTATGACAGCGCATTCGAAGGTGCAAAAGCAACTGTAGGTAAAGATAAATTAAATGCAACAGTAGCACATGGTTACATGGTTGGTGGTGACTTTGAAAACCTTTCCCGTGAAGATCGTTACCAAACAACCGTTTACCAAGTAAATACAAAATTAGGTAAATATGTAGATGCAAAAGGTTACTATGTACAAGACCATGGACAAAACTCTGAAAACTACTTTGGTGGTGCTGTAGATACACATTTTGGTCCACACAATAAAGTTTGGGTTGGCGGTGAGTTCGCTAAAATTGAATCCTTTGACAAAGAAGGTGAAGCTTGGACTGCAGGCGTAGGATACGGTGCATATGATATCGCTAAAACTGGTTCTTGGAACGTAAAAGCTCAATACTTCCACAATGGAGAAGTGAGCCCTGTAACTGTTCCATCCTCTAAATTACCTAAAGCTTCTACAGATGACTTCAAAGGTTGGTTAGGAACTGTTAATTATACAGTAGCTAAAAATGTTGGTTTAACAGCATATGCACAATTACGTGGTAAACATCTTGATGGTTATGAATTACCTGATTACTATCGTGCAGATCTTAACTACAAATTCTAATTTGAAAGTTAATTATAAAAAGAACTCCTTCGGGGGTTCTTTTTGTATGCCTAAAAAGTAAACAAAATGTTTATTTATGTAAAATAAGTTGCGTTATATAGTTGGCCTATGATATGATACTTTCAAGTCAAGTATGTTTGCTATGATTAGATTATAGGTATGTTATTACTATATGTGAGGAAACGTGGACACTCCATGAAAAGTAATGCAATGATATAATCAGTCAAGCTAAGTATACGAGACGATGTATATTTTTTATTTTTCATTGAGAGGTAATTATCATGAAAAAACATTTAGCAGTATTAGCTGCAACAGCAGTATTGGGTGTTACTTCTGCATTCGCAGCAAACCCATTCTCCGATGTAACTCCACAAGATTGGGCATACCAAGCAGTAGCTCAATTGGCAGCTCAAGGCGTAGTTAATGGCTACCCAGATGGTACTTTCCAAGGCCAAAACAACATCACTCGTTATGAAATGGCTCAAATGGTAGCTAAAGCCTTAGTTCGTCAAGATCGTGTTGACGCTGAACAAAACGCTATCATCAACCGTTTAGCTAACGAATTTTCCGCTGAATTGAACAACTTAGGCGTTCGTGTTGCTACATTAGAAAACAAAGTGGGTAACTTCAAATTCACAGGTGATGCTCGCTTGAAATACACTGGTACTGAAGATCGCGTTCACAAAACTGATGGCGAGAAAGAATCCCTTGCTAATAAATCTAAGTTTGACTACCGTGGTCGTGTAAAATTCGAAGCAACTGTAAATGACAACACTAAAGCTGTTGTTCGTTTAGTAGGTAGCAAAGAGTTTGGCGCAGCTGGCAACCCTAAAACAGCAATCGATCGTGTATATGTACAACACAACTTCGGTAAATATGCAACAGCAACTGTAGGTCGTTATGATGAGTTCATTGGTAACGGTTTAGTATATGATGATGCTTTCGAAGGTGCTAAAGTAACATTCGGTAAAGATAAATTAAATGCTAGCGTATCCTATGGTTATGCAACTACTGCTGATGTCAACTTGGCATTAGGTGAAACAAAAAAACAACCATATACAACTGCAATCACTACTAGCCTTGTTCAAGATGAACAACGTGATAATGCGCAAGTTACTGTATTCCAAGTAAATGGTAAATTAGGTAAAGTTAACACTGGCGCATTCTATGCTAAAGTTAACGGTACTAAATTAGGTCTTGATTTGGAAAAAGTAGCATCTGCTGATGATTCTTTAGATTTCTATGGTGCATATGCTAATACAAAATTAGGTAGCAAAGTAGCAGTTGACGGTGAATTTGCTCGTTTCAAAGAATTGAAACATTCCAAAGCTTGGACAGCAGGTCTTACATATGGAAACTATAACATGGCTAAACAAGGTACTTGGTCTGTAAAAGCACAATATACTAACTTAGATGCATTTGCTCCAGTATTCTCTTCCACATTCTGGACTCCATACAACCAAAACTTCAAAACTTGGTCTGTACAAGGTAAATATGCAGTAGCTAAAAATGTTGGCTTAGTAGCGTACACAACTATCGACGCAAAAGATAAACAAGGTCATGACGTAGCTGATTACTACCGTGCAGAACTTAACTACAAATTCTAATTTGATAGTTACACATATGAAAAGAACTCCTTCGGGGGTTCTTTTTATTTTCCCGTATCGTGTAATGGAATGATGGTAAGGTATTGAGTTTTATTGTCATATATGTTATGATGTTAACAAGTCAAATAAGAATGGTATAGGCTAGAGGATAACAATGTATGTACTAGCATGTGAGGAAACGTGGACACTCCATTGAAAAGTAATACAATGATATGCTCAAATCTATCTAATCTTAGGAGACGGTGTATATTATTTTATTTTTCATTGAGAGGTAATTATCATGAAAAAACATTTAGCAGTATTAGCTGCAACAGCAGTATTGGGTGTAACTTCTGCATTCGCAGCAAACCCATTCGCAGA
>CAUUIH010000055.1:0-9057 GCA_963545165.1 uncultured Veillonella sp. | reverse complement strand
CCTGCCATATGAAGCACACCACCAGTTCCTCTTAGGGTATCCACAGTTAAGGATAAAGGTACCTCCGTATCACCAAATCGAACTTCTCCTGCATTGGCTAGTTCCAATGTATTGATATTAGAATTCCCAGTCATTTCCCAATAATTGCCATGATCTACTTTCACATGAATGTTACCACTACCATCATTATTGTCAGCTTTGCCAATCAAATAGGAATCCTTCGTCAATAAGTTGACATCAACTGTTCCACCATTCATGGCAAATACATTACCTACAACAGTGGTCGTATCCTTACCCGACACAGTAATACTGGTATCTTTACCGCCAGCTGCTATAGCAGGATCTGTTGGATTGCTATCAATGTTTAATTTTTTATTGAAAGTAATAGTATTCGCATTCGTAGCACTATCTCCAACAGTATTCGCCAATACTCCTGTTTTTCTGTCTCCAGAGCCGCGCATAACAATCGATACATCCCCATTGAAAGTAGTATTCGTGATATTGTTCGAATCACTATGTATTTGTGAAATACCAGTGCCTGAACTTTCTGTATTTACTGTAATAGCTAATGATGAATCTGCATCAGAGGTAATCGTTGTACCTGCACCCGTATTAGTTGCATCTTTTTGAACCCGTATGCCATATCCATTCTTTGTCGCCTCAGAGACTATGTTGTTCTTGCCTTTCCAAAGAATGGAGTTACTACCATCCCCTGCCTTATCAGAGCTCGTAAGATTCAAGCCATAGGCATAAGCGCCTTTTGTGTTGATATTCGTAGTATCTAAGGTGACTGCATTTGTCCCTTGATTCTCATTTTTTATATCAATACTTCTAGCCACATAATTGGATACTGTTTTTATATCGCTGTTGGTAAGGTTCAATGTATTTTTACCTTCCACTGCACCCAATTGTACCCCATATACCCATGATTTACCGGTGGTAGAAATATTATTCTTAGTACCAGCCAAAGTAACCCGATTTTCACCATTAGATTCAGATCCGATATACATGCCCCACACAGTATTGCCTAGGCTCTTTGTAATTAAATCAGTATTGGCCTTCAAATTAAACTCAGAGAAACCATGATCGCTCGTATACGTACTGAAGTTCAATATATTCTTTGTGTTACTCGTCGATTCATTAGTGATGGTGGATACTAGATTCTTACCTTCTTTTGATGATATATGAACACCACCATGAATGTTTACATTCGACAAAAAAGTCATTTCCGTATCCGTGTTACCTGAGATGTTACTTGTTACATTACCATCAAAAGTAATACTAGAGCCGCCTGTTTCTGGATCAATAGTATCCTTAGTAGATACAGTATGGTATCGATTTTCTCCTCTGTTTTCAAGGCGTAACGCTGCCACGTCTAAATCATTTGTAGTTGACTCTGTATGCATGGTCAAATCATCATGAAAATGCAGGTGTGATTCTCCCCCTTGATTCGATTGCAAAAAGAATCCATTCACGCGTTTTTCATAGGATTTTAAATTTCCTGGATTAATCAATTGTGCTCGGATATCCATAGTAGCTTTCTTCAAAAAGTTCACAGTAGACACTGGTTTTGTCACGTCACTACCCGAACCTTCTCCGACCACTTTGACCACATTGAACATAGGATAAAAGTTTCCATGATATTTTTTATGGGTTGTAATGTCAAAATTTGCATTCGTATCAAAATTAAAAATCGTTTCCGACCGATCGATCAATTTGCTGTTAGAGTTATACACATGTATCCCATCTTGCCAATCTATGGATGTGCCATCATCAATATGAATGAAATGAATCGTCCCATCCGATGCTATTGTCGTTTCCGTAGTTGGTTTCGTCCGAATGTCGGTTGGATACGTCATATTTCTATTCGTAATAATTTTATTAACTGTATCGCCGTTCTTAATATACTTAGTTTTTGTCCCTAGGATAGTGCCATCAGCATACTTGTACTCATACTTAATTTTTGTATCACTATTTTCAGTAATAACGCCTCCATTCTTTGCCAATGTCTCATCGAGGGAAATCGTATCCACCGTTTTCCAATCATTTCGAGTCACCGTATCTACTGTAAAGCCTTCCCCTCTTGCTAATAAAGGAATCGCCGCCAATACTAGTAATGCTAAATGTTTGTGTTTCACACCTATTCTCCTCTCTCTTTTAGAATCTATGTGTCCAACCTAGGTTAAATTGCCACGATTGTGTCATCTTATGTTTCGTAGATGCTTGTGCCTCAAAATAGATTTGGTTATTCTTATGTTTGCTTTCGTAGGTAAAACCAAGTCCATACGTAAACCAACTATCATCCTTGGATGGTGTTTCTACAGCTACTTTATTGAAAGTATGTTTAGTGAATCCCTTCCATTCTTTTTCATACATAAATTTTAAATATGGATTGATTCTGCCAAGTTGTTTTTGATCTAAACCAATTCTTACACCTGCCCGGATTAACAAGCTACGGAAATCATCTGTCACTGATGATAATCCGTTACTCATGTACATATTATATCCACCAATGGTATGATAGGTAACTTGTACTTCTGGTTCCACATAATATTGGCGTGATTCGTCTTTTTTGATATAGAAAGGTTGCCCTATTTCTGCAGATAACAACAACGATTTCGTATGAACTGTATTGGATGAAATATCTTGGTTAGAACGGCTTATCATCGTAAAGCTACCTGAATAGTTTGCTAAGCGACCGACTACATCTACGTATCGGTGATTCTTTGTATTAAACCAAGTCGAATAGGCACCAAACTCATATTGTGATAGATTGATGGAATTTGTAAATTCTTTTAACTTACCAAGAGATTTCATATACCCTAATTCTAAGCCGTGATGTGTTATCCACTGACCATGTGTACGTTGCCAATCGTATCCACCTTGTAGACCTCGATAATTATTATGATATTCTCCTAACTTAATGGTGCCACCACCACGGTATTTACCATGTATTGTTTTAATCCATAGATCATTGGTTGGTTTCCTATCCTGTTCGTTGTGAATCTCTCCTAACCGTTGCACCAATGATCCCAAAATTGTTATATTCGATTGATAGATCATTTCATGTAATACTTCTACAGCTTGTGCACCTACACTTAAACGACCACTTGGATTTAAGTAGAAGTCATGTTTTGTTGCATCATCACTCTCAATTTTTATGATTTTAGATTCATCAGGTTTAGTCAATACATATTCATAGGCCCCTTGATCAGTAGCCCCATAAGCTAAACCAAAGGATGCCTTCTGTTTTCCTTCAGCTTCTAGCTTATATTCCACAAGCTTCATCTTTTCAGTACCTAGGGTAGGGGCTGAACCATCATCGTCATAATCAATAAAGTGCTTGCCTTCACTGCTTTTACGAATGATCAACTTGTCGGAAGTTCCATTCACAAGATTCCCTTGAATTTTGAATCGACTATCTTCCCCTTTTAGATTGCCTACGGAAATATTGATAGTATTTTTGTCATCAGAAAAGACAACAGTTGAACCTTTACTAATATCTAGATTCTTTATTTTTGAAGAATTACTAGCTGTCCAACGAGCACCATCTTTCATGGTCAAATTAATAGCTGTAGGATGGGTATCTTCATCTTTTCCTTTATACTTATCTTTATATTTCATAAATAAAGCTTGTGCATCTTTATCGTTGCTTTCTTGATGATACTTAGGATCATCCGGATCTTTATCACTATATGCTACCTTAGACATATGTGCTTCTCCTTCAAAGAAGGAATCTTTGTTTAACAAGTTTACATCTGCCACAGCACCGTTGAGAACGTGAATATCCCCTTTAATTTGAACGGTACCAGTCCCTTTTATCTCTACTTTAGATCCCTTGCCATTTACGTTTATGGCATCGCCAATCTTGCTTGGTTTTCCATCTTTCAACACTGGCTCTACATGGATACGCAAGTCATTATGAAAGGTTACTCGTGCCACTGCATCATCAGGCAAATCCTTCGTTAAATCATTATTTTCTAAGACAGGCATAGATACGATACCTATTCCATAACTTTCATTTTCACCCTGATTATTTCTCTCTAATGTAATACTCACTGGCCCGTGAAAGTCCATTTCTGTTTTATGGGCTTTCATATCCTTAGTAAACTCGGGAATATCTTTATAATGAGTGATACCAATGCCACGAGATTTGAAACTACCAGATTTTACATATATATCTAAGGAAGAATCCTTATCCATAGTCACGGTCGTCTTGCTACCTTCCCTAGTATTCTTATAAACAGCAATCCCATTACGCTCTTTACTAGGTACAATAGATCCATCTGTTCGCAAATAAGTATGTCCTTTTAAGGTAATATTCGCATCAGCAGAACCTTCAGCAATGTCTACTTTATTTTGATCGTTGATGAAAATAGCGCTATCACCGATATGATTAGCAATGGATACATTCTCTAGTGTCACATGATTTTTACCATTGTTACTTAAATCTGAAAATGCTAATCCCCCTGGTGTTAAAATATCCTTTATTTTTTCATTACGTGTCTCGTATACATAGTCCCCATCTGCCGCCTCAATTGTGCCTAACTCAGATTTTACATCAATTGTCAAATGAGCTGGTTGCTTAGGCCGAGATCCATCTGAGTAGTTCGGTCTATTCACATCATCTACTAAGGTAGGATCCCCTTTAATAGTAAGTGTATTTTCTCCTCCTTGAGCCGCAATGACGAAGCCATTGAGTGGTGTTGTTCGTTTTGTATAATCGAACCGTTCCACGCTAGGTGTATTCACCTGATCCTTTCCTGCATACACAAAAGTATACAGTGGTGTTTCTTTAATGATCCCCTCTGCTCCCCACACAGTAGAGACCATAGACATCGTAATTAAACCTAACAATAACTTTCTTCGTTTCATATCGATAACGTCCCCCCAACATATGATACACACAACTTGAAACAAAATATCTGTAAATAAAATTATGAATCAGTTACTTCAATTCTACGCCTTTTTTATCACTTTAGCTAGTTGAATCATACATTTTCAATGCTAGTATGACAAAATAGTATAACAATCCTTTTACTTATGGGTATTTTTGATCACATTCATAGTGCATTCACATGTTATGTAAAAAAAAACGACTCATCAAGAAATACTTGATGAGCCGTTCTTTCTCTTTATATTAAGTTAACTTTTGGCAATTAGATATTATATCCATCTTTCAACAAACGCAGTAACCCTTGTACTGAAGTCGTCACTTCGTCAATTTTAACAGTGCTTGTGGAGCCATCTTTACGTACACGCAATTCTACTTCACCAGATTCAAGAGTGTTTTTGCTCACTGTAATACGTACAGGATAGCCAATCAAATCTGCATCTTTAAATTTAACGCCTGCCCGATCTTTACGATCATCCAATAAGACATCAACACCAGCTTGTTTCATTTCTTTGTACAAGCGTTCGCTTACTTCCATTAGGGCTTCATCTTTTGCATTAATCGGAACGATAACAACCTCGAAAGGAGCAATTGCCACTGGCCAGATGATACCATTTTCATCATAGCTTTGTTCGATGGCCGCTGCCAATGTACGGCCCACACCAATACCATAGCAACCCATTTGGAATGGCGTTGGTCGACCACCTTGATTCAATACAGTGGCGTTCATAGATTCGGAGTACTTCGTACCCAATTTGAACACTTGACCTACTTCAATGCCTTTATCGATACGAAGTTGACCACCGCATTTAGGGCATGGATCATCAAGGGTAATCAAACGGATTGGTGCTACGATGATATCATCCACATTGAAATCACGGTTAGGATTGATATTGATATAATGCGCATCTGCTGTATTAGCGCCGCCACATACATTATGTAAGTTCATCACTGTTTCATCTACTACGATGGCAAACTCATCTGATTGTGAAAGTCCTACAGGACTAATGAAACCTGCTGTTAATCCAACACGTACTAAATCTTCCGGGGTTGCCATTTCTGGTTCAATACCGCCTTCTACAGCACGTTGTACAGCAATTTCATTCACTTCATGGTCACCGCGAACAATAGCTAGAATGACTTTGCCTTCAATATTGTACACTACGGCTTTGATTGTTTTTTCCAATGGCAATTGCAACATATCGGCTACGGCTTGAATTGTTTTCGCCTCTGGCGTAGATACTGTTTCTAACTCTTTAAGCTCTTCCATTTCCACTGAAAGTGCTTTCGGTTGACCGATTTCAATATTCGCTGCATAATCACATTTCGTACAGTGGATAACATCAGCCTCACCAGATTCTGCCAATGCCATAAATTCAAAACTTCCAGAACCACCAATAGCACCATTGTCAGCCTCTACTGGTTTACATGTTAAGCCACAACGTTTGAAGATCTTACTATACGCCTCATACATATCCCAGAAGGATTTACTCATACCTTCTTCATCAATATCAAAGGAATAAGCATCTTTCATGATGAACTCACGACTACGCATTAAGCCGTAGCGTGGACGGCGTTCATCACGATATTTATTTTGAATTTGATATAAACTCAACGGCAATTGACGATAGGAGTTTACTTCCCCACGTACCAAATTAGTTACCATTTCTTCATGGGTTGGTCCTAAGCAATATTCACGACCATGGCGATCAGAAATACGCATCATTTCTGCGCCGTATGCAGCCCAACGGCCAGACTCTTCCCATAATTCACTAGGTTGAAGAATAGGCATCATAATTTCTTGGCTATTAATAGCTTCCATTTCTTCGCGGATGATTTCATTAATTTTATGAATACTTCGCCAAGCCAATGGCAAATAAGTATATAATCCACCAGCTACTTTACGAACAAAGCCAGCACGCAACATTAACTGTTGGCTGATTACATCAGCATCGGAAGGCATTTCACGTAATGTTGGTGCATATAAGCGACTTGCTAACATAACTAACTCCTTGTATTTCTATGACTCTAGGGACTCTAAGTATATATCTATTTCTCTAAATAATGTATCCACTAATTCATTTTCTGGCACGGTTTTAAATACCTTTCCTTTGCGGAAAATAATGCCTTGTCCATTGCCACCGGCAATACCAAAATCTGCTTCTCGTGCTTCTCCTGGACCATTCACAACACAACCCATAACAGCTACACGAATGGGTGCTTTAATAGATTTCAATCGCTCTTCTACAATCTCTGCCATATTGAATAGGTTTACTTGGCATCGTCCACATGTAGGGCAAGATATCATTGTAGCTCCAAAGCTACGAAGTTCTAAAGAGCTAAGAATGGTCTTCGCTACTTCTACTTCGTGAATGGGATCTCCTGTTAAGGATACTCGGATTGTATCTCCAATACCATCTGCTAATAGTGTTCCAATACCGATAGCAGATTTTATGGTCCCTTGTTTAATAGTACCTGCTTCTGTTACCCCTAAATGCAACGAATATGGTATTTTACTGGATAATTTCTGGTATGCCTCAATCATTAAAGGCACATCCGTAGCTTTAATGGACACTTTCATTTGATCGTATTCTAAAGATTCTAAAATGCGAATATGTTCTAAGGCAGTCTCCACCATACCATCTGCTGTAGGATGCCCACCATGAGCATCTAATACGTGTTGCGGCAAAGAGCCTGCATTCACTCCTATACGGATAGGAATCAATTTAGGTTTTGCCTTTTCTACAACTTTTACTACATTATCGATACTACCAATATTACCGGGGTTGATACGAAGCCCATCGATACCGCTATCGATTGCTTGTAGTGCTAACCGGTAGTCAAAATGAATATCCGCAATTAGTGGTATCATCGCACGTTCTTTAATATCTTTAATTGCTTTCGCTGCCGCCATATCAGGAACAGCTAAGCGAACCAATTCACAACCAGCAGTTGCCAGACGATTGATTTCCTCAATAGATTGTTCTACTTTCACAGGATTTGTGGTGATCATAGATTGGATACTAACAGGTGCATGATTTCCAATATGTACGGTACCCACTTGAATACCTTTTGTCGGTTTACGTTCTATCATAGGATACCTCTAAAATAATCGTAGAATATCTTGGAATGTGGAATACACAAACACTAATAATAATAGACCTACACCGGTCATTTGAATATATTGCAATGCTTTTTCTGGTAGTTTTCTGCCTGTCATACCTTCTAGCAGTAACAGTACTAAATGTCCCCCATCTAGTACAGGTATAGGTAATAAGTTAATCACTCCCAGATTAAGACTCAATAAAGCAGTAAATAGTAACAAGCTAATAAAACCATGTTGTGCTACTTGTCCTGCCATTTGTGCTACACCTATCGGACCCGCTACATCACTTTTACTGTGTCCTGTCACGATATTCCATAATCCTTGCACCATCTCAGCAAGTGTAGAACCAGTATGTGTCAAGGCACGGAGTGCAGATTCCCCAACACCATATTCTTGTACTTCTAATACTGGATTAATACCAATTACAGATCTCTCACCAGATTCACGAGGAATGACAGTAGTAGATATACTCTCACCATTTCTATCTAATGTAACAGCTACTACGTGATTACTATGACCTTTTAGAGATTCTGTAATATCTTTCCATTCCTTAATAGATTGACCATTGATAGATACAATTTTATCACCTTTTTGAATACCTGCAGTAGCCGCTGGATTCCCAGCTAAAATATCTCCAATAATCGGTTTATGAGATGGAACTGTAGTTCCATGAAAGGCAAATACAAAAAAGTATATCACAATAGCCAATAAAAAGTTAAATGTGGCACCTGCTGCAATAACAATGAATCGTTGCCACACAGGTTTACTGTTAAAACCACGGTCACCAGCATCTTCAGAAGGATCCATACCAGCAATTTTGTTGAATCCACCTAGTGGCAATAAACGTAAAGAGTATAATGTTTCTCCTTTTTGTTTCTGTATAACATTGGGTCCAATGCCGATAGCAAACTCATCAACACGCATGCCACAGGCTTTCGCCGTTAGAAAATGTCCTAATTCATGAATCATAACAATGACCCCGAACACGAAGACAGCTCCTAGTATTGTAATTAACATGCACTTCTCCTTTGTATTTCTTTTGTAGCTTCTTGTCTTG
>CAUUIH010000054.1:0-9146 GCA_963545165.1 uncultured Veillonella sp. | reverse complement strand
GTAATTTGTGAAAAGGAGTATGACATGGGACTATTAAATGACTTAAAAGAAGCTAAAGAAGTAGCAAAAAACTTGAAGAAAGAGTTTGATGCCAGCGAAGAAGGACAAGAAATAAAGAAAGATTTAAAACAGTTTATTCATGAATTTTTCTTTGGAAGACCAGATCAAACCTTGTTCCAAAGATTAAATGAATTTTTCATTCCTTTTATTATATTTGTAGGGGCTTTATTTTATCTCCATCATTATACGGCTATTTTTGGATACACCGAAGCTAATGCTGCTAGGTTGGCACCGATCACACCTTGGGTGATTATGTCTGTAAATAATACGAACCCTAGTACTGAAAAATCATTATTAGATATGACAAAAACTAACTTTATATTTGGACCAGGCCGTTTTGATATAGACTTATTAAAAGGGGGTGCCAAAACAGATGGAAGTTGGGAACAAACAGTACAAAATACATCAGATTATTTTGTGGCTATCAAAGTGAAAGCCCATGGACGAGTGGATGCAACACATAAAGTAGAAGATATTAGATACACCTTAATCCCACCAAATAGTTCTATTAGAATTAAAGGATGGTTCAATACAAAAGGTGGCAAACTAACATCCTTTGACCCGGAAGAAACAGAACTTGAATTTGTGAAAGAATACGATATGGAGCAGGCACTGGAGAACATTAAGCATAATTTGAATAAGTTAGATAAAAAATGATAGTTGTAATAGCAATATTAGAGAAATAGGGTGTAACCAAATAGTAACCAAACATTAAAATCTGGTGCAGATAAAATATTTTTTAGAGTAAAATATAAGGAAAGTTGAATTTTTTTCGGCTTTCCTTTTTCGTATAAAACGACATTCAATATAAAAGACAGAGTTTATTTAATTAAATTTGTCATACATACCATAAAAATGTTAAAATGAATAAAAAATTACATTCTATTCCATAAAATGATGTATATGAAACGAAAATATGTTGTAGAATCCATAAAATAATGAAAAACTAACATAAAATTGCGATGAAATTCATAATATAAAGGAGACGAGAACACAATGAAATTAATTGAACGAAAACAGTATTTAGACTTTCTGCGTAATCATCGGAATACGGATGCGATTATTGTAGTATCTGGTATCCGTCGGTGTGGTAAGTCTACGCTCTTTCAACTGTATAAGGAAGAGTTGTTAGCACAAGGGATTCAGCCAGAGCAGATTATAAGCATTAACTTTGAAGATTTAGAGTATGAACATTTACAAGAGTATCGTACATTGTACCAATATGTGTTAGAGCGACTTATACCGAATCAAGAGATGTATATATTTCTTGATGAAATACAACATGTGCCTAATTTTGAAAAAGTAGTGGATAGTTTGTACATCAAAGATAAGGTGAAGGTGTACATCACCGGATCTAATGCGTATTTTATGTCTTCTGAAATGGCCACATTATTATCGGGGCGCTATGTACAACTAGATATGTTGCCACTTTCATTCAAAGAATTTTGTGAGGTCCATCGTAAGGATGAACGTCAGACATTGGAAGAACTATATCAACTCTATACCCAGTACAGTTCCTTTCCAGGCGCGCTGCGTTTAGGCGATAATCTACCTATGATTTTAGATTATTTACAAGGCATTTTTAACACCATTGTGTTGAAAGATGTCGTTGCTCGCAGTAAAATTGGCGATCCTCAATTATTGGAAAGTGTGGCTAGATATTTGTTTGCCAATATTGGGAGTCTTATCAATCCTACAAAGATTAAGAACTCTCTTATCAGTGTAGGACGAAAGGTGGATAGTAGAACTATTGAACGCTATATGAGCGGGCTAAAAGATGCCTTACTGATGTATCAAGTAGATCGATATGATGTCCGTGGGAAAGAAGTATTACAACTGAATGCAAAATATTATGCAGCGGATGTAGCGTTAAAACAATTCTTATTACCCAATCGTGGCGAGGATACAGGACATATATTAGAAAATATCGTATTTTTAGAACTCATACGTAGAGGGTACAAGGTCTATGTAGGTCATCTACAAAAAGGTGAGATAGATTTTATTGCCCAAAAACATGGTACTATGGAATATTACCAAGTAAGTCAAAGTGTATTAGACCCTCATACGTTAGAACGAGAACTTAAACCGTTAGAACAAATACAAGATCATTATCCTAAGTTTCTATTAACCTTCGATGTGATTAATAAGAATGCAAGCTATAATGGGATTCAACAGAAGCATGTATTAGAATGGTTATTAGACACTCCATCGTAAGATGACAAGGTGAGTTAATCGTATAGGGAGATACCGATGTATACCATCCTAGCGTGTATCATAATCACATGTTAGGCGATACATACTATAATTAACAGTCGAAAAATCTCCCACAATATGGTATGCTAGGTTATATATGATTATTACTATGTCAACAATAAAGGTGGATGCATATGAATGAATTAGTAGGTTTGATTTTAGCGGCCGGTAAAGGGACTCGCATGAAATCTAAACTTCCAAAGGTATTGCACAAGGTAGCTGGTAAAGCTATGGTGGAACGTGTGTTAGAAGCGGCTCAATCTGTGGGAGCGACGCGCAATGTGGTCATCGTTGGTTTCGGTGGCGACGATGTGAAAGCCTACTTAGGTGACCGTGTAGAATATGTAACACAATTAGAACAAAAAGGCACTGGTCATGCGGTGCAACAAGCAGAATCCGTATTGGGCAACCATGAAGGTCTAATTTTGTTGTTATGTGGCGATACACCATTGGTAACGCAACAAACGTTGGAACAATTGTTGGCGCACCACAAAGAAACAAAAGCAGCAGCTACAGTATTAACAGCTTACATGGATAACCCATATGGGTATGGCCGTATTATTCGCAATGAATCTAAGTCTGTAGAGCGTATCGTAGAAGAAAAAGATGGCAAACTAGATGAGTTAAAAGTGCACGAAGTGAACACAGGGATGTACATTTTTGACTCCAAAGAATTATGGCCTTGTTTAGAGCAGCTTTCAGATGACAATGCACAAGGAGAGCTATACATTACTGATGTAGTGAGCATCCTTGTAAAAGCAGGCAAAACAGTGAGTGCTTATATGACGATGGACAGCGATGAATCCCTAGGGGTCAATAGCCGTTTACAATTGGCGCAAGCGGAGTTAATTTTGCGGAACCGCACAAACTTGGCTTTGATGGAAGCCGGAGTGACCTTGGTGGATCCGCATAGTACATACATTGCCCCAGAAGTAGTGGTAGGACCAGATACGATTATCTATCCAAATACGACGTTAGAAGGCAATACAGTGGTAGGAACGAATAATATTTTAGGTCCCAACACACGTTTATCCAATGTGACAGTTGGCGATAATAACCACATTCATGATTCTTACGCGCATGATTGTGAAATTAAAAATGATACTATCATAGGCCCATTCGTTCATTTGCGCCCAGATACAGTGCTTTCAGACAAAGTGAAAATCGGTAACTTCGTAGAAGTGAAAAATAGCGTAGTTGGAGTAGGAACTAAACTTCCACATTTATCTTACATTGGTGATAGTGATGTAGGGGCGAAGGTGAATATTGGATGCGGTACGATTACGGTCAACTACGATGGTAAAAAGAAACATCGTACCACCATTGAGGACGGTGTATTTGTAGGCTGTAATTCCAACTTAGTAGCACCTGTGACAATCGGTAGTGAAAGTTACGTAGCAGCAGGCTCCACAATTACGAAAGATGTGCCAAGCCGTGCGTTGGCATTCGGACGGGCTCGCCAAGTGGTAAAAGAGGACTGGGTTACAGAGGATACTTTCAAAAAATAAAATTGTATGGAAATTTTGTAAAATTGTTTACACAAAATTGAGAAAATGAAGTACAATATACATAGAGCCTTTGTGCATCAAATTGTAAGTCAATTGTTTTAGAGGAGTAATGACATGGCATTAGAAGATGGTAAACGACTCAAAGTTTTTACAGGTAATGCAAATCCAGCATTGGCCAAAGAAATTTGTGATTATTTGGACCTTCCATTAGGAGAGGCATTCGTGGGACGCTTCAACAATGGAGAAGTACAAGTCATGATTGATGAAAGTGTACGTGGTAAAGACGTATTTATCGTGCAACCAACTAGCTATCCTGTGAATGATAATGTAGTTGAGTTGTTCATCATGGCAGACGCATTAAAACGTGCATCCGCACGTCATATCACAGCCGTTGTACCATATTATGGGTATGCTCGCCAAGATAGAAAAACTCGTGGTAGAGAACCAATTACAGCAAAATTAATGGCAGATTTATTGCAAACATCTGGAGTAACTCGCCTTGTAACAGTAGACCTTCATGCAGGTCAAATTCAAGGTTTCTTTGATGTACCAGTAGATCATTTAATGGGTGCATCTATTATTGCGAACTACCTTAATGAAAAGAAAATGGAAGATGTCATCGTTGTATCTCCAGACCTTGGTGGTGTAACACGTGCTCGTGATTTGGCAGACCGCATTGGCGCGCCAATTGCGATTATCGAGAAAAAACGTCCACAACCAGGGGTTGCGAAAGTAATGAATTTAATTGGTGATGTACAAGGTAAAAACTGTATTATCATCGACGATATCGTAGATACAGCAGGATCTCTTGTAGAAGGGGCGAAAGCATTGCAAGAGTTTGGCGCAAAATCTGTCACAGCTTGTGTAACACATGCGGTATTAACAGATCCAGCTTGTGAACGCATTGCAAACTCCAATATTAAAGAGTTGATTGTTACAAATACAATTGATATTCCTGAAGAACGTCGCTTACCAAACATTACAGTGTTATCCGTAGCTCCATTATTAGGAGAAGCGATTTTACGTATTTTTCAAGAAGAGTCTGTAAGCTCTTTGTTTGATAAATAAGATGAAATTAATCGTCGGACTAGGAAATCCTGGCAGGGATTATGAGGGGACTCGCCATAATATCGGGTTTATGGTGGTAGATGCTATTGCTGACGGGGCAAGTCATACACCTTGGAGAGAAGATTATAAAGCAGAAATTTGCTCATGTACCATAGAGGGTGAAAAAGTATTGTTGGTGAAGCCACAAACGTTTATGAACCTCAGCGGAGAGTCTGTAGGCCCCTTGATGCGCTATTATAAACTCACACCTGAGGATGTATATGTTATCTATGATGACATGGATTTGCCGGTAGGTAAATTACGGATACGACCGAATGGTAGTGCAGGTGGACATAATGGTATAAAATCCATGATTAGCCATTTAGGTACAGACGGTTTTCCTCATTTTCGTTTTGGCATAGGTCGCCCTCTGCCAGAGTGGACGGTGGTGGACCATGTGCTATCACGATTCCCTGAAGACCAACAAGATACAGTACAAAAGGGTATCAAAGCTATGGTGAAAGCTGTCCTTGGCTGTGTAGAAGTAGGTATCGATAAAGGGATGAACTTATATAACCCTAAAAAAGGGCGTCCCCGTTAATAGAGTTAAAAAACCAAAATAGAGCACTTGTTCTATTTTGGTTTTTATTATGTATATATCGTGTATATAAGGGTGATTTTGATCAACCTTTGTATGACTTTTGAATTGTTATACTAATTCAATCAAATAAATTCACTATATATGCCTTTTCATCTTGAAATTATGAAAATAAAAGTATATACTAAGTTTAGAGCAGTATAATTAGTATTTAATGTGAATCGTCTTTATTTTTACTTATTGTGAGGGAGGCATTATCATGAAAGGTAATAATTGGGGCGGCAAGCGGGCTGGTGCAGGTCGCAAAAAATCCTTATTTGAACGTAAAGGACGTACTTTCCGTTTGACTGATGCTGAATTTCTTGAGGTTAAACCATTAGTGGATGCAGTACGACGTCGTACTGAAGAAGCTATGTTGGCTACATTGGCATCTAAAAACAGAAAATAATTGTATGTTCAGTACTACCGGTTTTAATTAGCGTAAACGCTTTTGATTACAAGTTAGTATGGAAAATCGGCCCCTATGGGGGTCGATTTTTTTTGAATATTTTTATTCTATAGAATTAACTTGACAATATCGAAAAATATCGTTATAATATTACATAACATAGCAATATAGACTGATGCTAGGATAAGTTGAGTATACGAATTGATGCTTACTGTATACACTCTTATGACAGGCTATTCGCTATGGTGGTTCAACCCGACCACAGAAGGATCCAATTTTGGAAATGAATTCAAATAATTACTACACAAATGGAGGTTAGCAATGAGCTTAATTAAAAGTTTATCCAACCGCTTGTCTGTGCTAGGATATAGTGGTTACGAAATTTCACAAATTATCAATAGTGCAACGGGCGGTCAAGACATCAACGCTTTGACTAGTCAAGATTTACACCAAGTGGCAAATACAATGGAACATTACGTACGAGTAGGTTCCCAATACGTTGCGGAATATAGTAAATAATTAGAAACTGCTACAGTTTGTAAGAAATTACAGATTGTAGCAGTTTTTTCGTCATCTAGGCTTTTAGAATGACATATGGAGGAGTTCTCTGAAAGAGGCTATAGCATGACAGAAAGATATACATCTATAGTAGGGAAGAATCTCTTGAATGGATGTACAGAGTAGGGTAGAATACTAGATAGAGTATTTAGAACCTAGAACGTAATGACATGGTGAAAGAATCAATAATAAATATATGAAACAAAAATTAAATCAAAATCGACTTCCTTTCGTGGAGTCTTTAGAACAATATAAAGAACAACATATGGTGCCTTTTCATACACCAGGACACAAAATTGGTAAGGGAGCACCTGCATTACTCACAGAATGGATGGGACATGCTTTACCCTATGATTTAGGCTTAATGTATGCTATCGATGATTATCATGAGCCAGAACGCGAATTATTAGAGGCTCAGCAGCTAGCAGCACAAGCATTTGGGGCGGACCATACATGGTTCTCCATCAACGGCACATCTGGAGCGATTCAAATGATGATTATGAGTGCTGTGAAAGAAGGAGAGTCTATCATCATTCCTCGTGAGGCTCACTGTTCTGTTCATAATAGTTTGGTACTAAGTGGCGCTAAACCAATCTATATGACGGGACGCTTCCATCCACGCTGGGGCATCCCTGTAGGGGTGACTGCGGAGGAGGCGATTGCTACAATGGATGCCCATCCAGAGGCGAAGGCAATTCTATTAGTACATCCTAACTATTATGGTATAGGTGTGGACGTAAAGAAAATTACAGAAGCAGCACATGAACGACATATGATTGTGTTAGTGGATGAAGCTCATGGACCACATCTTGTGCCATCTTTAGGGATGCCAGCACCTGCGTTAGCATGTGGTGCAGACTTAGTGGCCCAAAGCACGCATAAACTATTGGGTTCTTTGACACAGACTTCGATGCTCCATGGTCAAGGGTCTCGTATTGATGTAGACCGTATTCAACGATTGCAACAAATTTTGATGAGCACTAGCCCGAATTATATCTTCTTGGCATCTTTGGATATGGCGCGTCATCAATGGGCTACAGAGGGGCTGTCTCTTATGAAAGATACATTGGAGTTAGCTCGTACATTGCGAAGGGCTCTGAATGAGATTCCTGGTATCGCTTGCCCTGGTGATGCTGACATAGAAGGGGCTTTCAGTTTCGATGAAACGAAGATTATCATCGATGCAAAAGATTTTGGATTAACGGCACAAGAGTTTGAACAAGAGTTACGCGTACGTCATATCGAAGTGGAGCTGATGAAAGCTTACCATGTCTTGTTATTAATTACCATAGGTGATATGGAAACATCTATACAACAGGTCATAGATGCTGTGCAAGATATCTCAGACAAACATCAATATAAGATAGTGCATGATAGAAGGGATGTTAGTATGGCTCCTGAAAAACAGGATGCATATACTGCGGATTATAACGATGTGGATGCAAGTGCAATGGAAACATTACCGACGCCAGTAGTGGCACTTTCACCGCGGCAAGCATTTTATGCAGAGATGGAAGAAATTCCGTTAGCACAAGCCGTAGGGCGAATTAGTGGGGAAACCATAACCTATTACCCACCAGGGATTCCTTGTTTAGGTGTTGGCGAGGCCATAACGGAAGAAGTATTGGCATATATGCAACAGAAACAGCGTGATGGGTATGTGCCTAATGGTGCTAGGGACCGCCAGCTACGGACAATTCTTGTGTGTAAAGATAGAGATCTAGAGGGGTGCTAGGTATAGAGTAGCCCAAAGAAATTGTGACATCATAAAGGAGATTCATATGGGACAATTAATTATTATTGAAGGTGGCGATGGTAGTGGTAAGGCCACGCAGACGGCAAAGTTGTTGGAACGATTGCAAGCAGAAGGCTATCCAGTGCGGTCTGTAAGTTTTCCTAATTACGATAGTCCAGCAGCAGAACCAATTAAAATGTACTTACGTGGTGACTTTGGGAAAGAGGCGAACTCAGTGAATGCCTATGTGGCGAGCACTCTTTATGCTATAGACCGATTTGCATCGTATCGCCAAGATTGGCAGCGTTTTTACGAAGAAGGTGGTATTATTATTGCCGATCGGTATACCACATCTAATATGGTACATCAAATGATAAAATATACCGATAAAGAGGAGCGCAAGGCTTTTTTAGAGTGGCTTGATCAATTAGAGTATGACTTATATGGGCTGCCAAGACCTGATGCAGTGATTCTATTAGATATGCCCTTATCTTTGTCTAAAGCGTTGTTAGCCGAGCGTACAGGTAAAACCGGTGGCGATACGGGCGATATTCATGAGCAAGATAGTTCTCACTTAACGGCGGTTCATGATGCCTATGATATGTTGGTGAGCACTTATGATTGGCATCGAGTGCATTGTGAAAATGAAAGTAATCAGTTGCGCACTATTGATGACATTCATGAGGAACTGTATAGTATTGCGAAGCAATATATATGTAAAGGCTAGCCCTAGTTGATGGAATGTATCGTAAGTATTCACTAGAGTGAACATGTTAGTATCGTGTATAGTCTGTTATAGATGATACAAGTGCAAAGAAGAATATAATAGAAACACCACATGGTGGTAAATTTTTTGCCAAAACCATGTGGTGTTTC
Source organism: uncultured Veillonella sp. (assembly GCA_963545165.1). Lineage (GTDB taxonomy): Bacteria > Bacillota > Negativicutes > Veillonellales > Veillonellaceae > F0422. The sequence continues at coordinate 63 of CAUUIH010000054.1, read as the reverse complement.
TTCTTTTGTCCTGTCAAGCACAAATTAATTTGTCATAAAAAATAATTGAACATAAGCGTAATT
>CAUUIH010000053.1:0-9258 GCA_963545165.1 uncultured Veillonella sp. | reverse complement strand
GATCCTGTAGAGATTAATTCTACGATCATGCTATCACCATCCTATACAGTTTCTACTACCACGTCATAAGCGAAACCTTGTGATACTTTTACCGTCACAATATCGCCTTCAGACAATCCTGTTACATCTTCTACATACATGTTACCATCTACATCCGGAGCCTGCATTTGCAAACGACCACGAGCCAAGAATTTTCCCGGCTCCACTTCATCGATAGCTTCAATTAAACCTTGGTGGATGGTACCCTCTAAGTCACGATTATGTTCCTCTGAAACTTGGGCCTGAATAGCCATTAATGTATGGTACCGTTCTTCTTTCACTTCTTCCGGAATTTGATCATCCATCACCCCTGCTGGAGTGCCATCCTCTTGGGAATACGTAAATACGCCCATATGGTCAAATCGGATATCCTTTACAAAATCTGCCAATTCTTGGAACTGTTCTTCTGTCTCCCCAGGGAACCCAACGATTAGAGATGTACGCAGTGTAATATGCTCACTGCGATTGCGAATTTTATGTAACAAGGCTACAATGTTTTCTCGTGTATCCTTACGATTCATACGTTGTAGCACTGTATTGTTAATATGCTGTAGTGGCATATCGATATATTTGCACACCTTTGGTTCTGTCATGATAGTTTCTAGCAATTCATCAGAGAAATGTTTAGGATACAAATACAACATACGAATCCATTCGATGCCTTCAATCTTCGCCAATCGTTTCAATAACTCTGAAAGCAACGGCGTACCATTGTTCAAATCAGCTCCATAATACGTAGTATCTTGCGCAATTAGTACCACTTCTTTCACGCCTGCTTCTGCTAGCTGTTGTACTTCTCGTTCAATAGACTCTATAGAGCGACTGCGATAGACCCCACGTACTTTTGGAATGATACAGAAGGTACATCCATTATTGCATCCTTCAGAAATTTTTACATACGCACTGTAGTCAGGCGTCGTCATCATACGTGGCATACCCTCATCATACATATTTGTCATGCTATCCATGATGCAAATACGTTGCCCTTGTTGAATGGCCTCCACAGCTTCCATAATGCGATTCCAAGAGCCTGTACCAATCAGAGCATCAATCTCTGGAATTTCTGTAAACAATTCTTCTTGGTATTGCTGACTTAAACAGCCTGCTACGATAAGACCTTTGCAATCTCCATATTGCTTATATTGGCCAGCCTCTAATATGGTATTGATTGATTCTTCTTTTGCTTTCTCGATAAACGTACAGGTATTAATAATAATAATTTCTGCTTTTTCTAGTTCTTCTGTAATTTCATAGCCATTATCTTGTAAAGCCCCTAGCATCACCTCTGTATCCACCAAATTCTTGGCGCAACCTAAACTAATATAACCTAACAACTTACTCATGGTGTATCCTTTCTAAAACGCACTTGTCGTATCCATTCTTGTAATATTTTATCTTGTTCTTCTTTCACAATCCCTGTATTCCATAATACCAGGTGATTGCCTTGGCGGTCTTTCTGGGATTCCACCGTCTCTATAGTCGGCAAATAATATCTATCTGCCTCTTTCAATACAGCTTGTATCCGTTCTGAAAGTAGCCAACTCACAAAGGCTTCACTTTCACCGACATTAGTGGAGCCTTTTAAAATCCCTACGCCCATCATATCATAGGGAGTACCCTCCCTAGGATATAGAATGGTCAAAGGATATTTATGAACCTCATATAATTTGGCATCCGAATAATGTCCTACACTGACTTGTACATCTCCGATAGCCGCCATACGCACGGAAGATGGCAAGGCTTTGGCATACTGCACAATTCGTGGCCGCAAACTATCAAAATAGGAGATAGCACCATCTAGACCATAGATAGCACCAAAACTATGTAATAATGTAGTCGACGATGCATCTGCTACAAAGTCAGTGATTGCTATACGCCAGGGGCCTGTATAAGCTAAGGAAAACCAAGTATTTACATATTTTCCCTGACTGCTATAAAAGGTATCATGTAAGGCTAAGACATAGGGATCATACCATATTCCTACCCATTGTTCATCAGGACCGTGGAATACTGTATCTACCGTATGGGTTAAGGTCACTGGTAATCTACGAAAGGCTCCATGCTCAACCCCTTCATTGAGATTGGATTTGGCAGAAATCACCAGATCCCCTTGTTGCTCTGCTTCTGGCAAAGCTAACCGTGTACCCATTTGGTTCTGCGGTATGGGGATTACATGCACTCTTACTTGTGCTTCTTTTTCGTAAGCTTGTCCTATAGCCGTCATGACTTCGAGATCACCATCTGTATAGATAGTAATTTCTGCCCTTGTAGAAAGTACACGTTGATCCACTTGCTCTTGTTTCATATCATTGAGCCATAAGCCTACACTGAACATACCTATTACTACCAGTACATACACCATGAGCAATCGCAACCGTTTCATAGATTCACCTCCTTTACCTATTAGAGATACCTAACCAAAATTCCTTTTTTTCATTCCTTTATTTTTTCGATTTCCTATACCAATTTTAGAACCACTATTTGTACGTCGCTCCCCTTGCATAGGTGCTTTTCCTCTACCTGCTGATTTGACTCCACCTTTAACAGAAGTTCTACTACTGTCAGATTTTGATGCATTTCGTTTTATATTGCGTGGAGGAATTAAACATAAAGGGCCAAAGCCGATTAAATCTCTTCGATTCGCTTTGATTAGAGCTTCCTTAACTAGTTCATAATTTTCTTCTCGTTTATATTGCATCAAAGCCCGTTGCATAGCTTTATCTCTACCTTTTTTAGCCACATACACAGGCTCACCTGTAAGCGGGTTGATTCCTGTGTAATACATAGCAGTCGATAAGCTACCCGGAGTAGGAATAAAATCTTGTACCTGTTCTGGAGTCATATTTTGATCTCGTAAAAACTCTGCTAGTTCAATCGCATCTTCTAAGGTACAGCCTGGATGAGAACTCATAAAATAAGGCACCAAAAATTGTTGTTTACCTAATTTGTGATTCGCCTCATCAAACCAAGATTTAAACTTCAAGAAGTAGCTTTTATTCGCTTTCCCCATGATTGTTGTGACATGCTCAGACACATGTTCAGGGGCAACTTTTAATTGTCCACTCACATGGTGCTCGCACAATTCACGAACGAAATCTTTATTGTTGTCGTCCAGTACATAGTCATAGCGTAAACCAGAACGAACGAACACTTTTTTTACGCCTTTTACCTTACGTACTTTTCGCAAAATGCTCACATAGTCATCATGATTCGTATTTAACTGAGGACATGCTTTGGGCGCAGCACATGTTTTCCCCTTACAAGCGCCTACTTTCAGCTGTTTATCGCAAGCAACATGGCGGAAGTTTGCCGTAGGACCGCCCACATCGTGAATATAACCTTTAAATCCATCCATAGTGGTCATACGGTGAGCTTCATCTAAAATCGACTGATGACTGCGATTTTGAATAATTCGTCCTTGATGGCTTGTAATTGCACAGAAGGAGCAACTGCCAAAACAGCCACGATGGCTAGTAATACTAAACTGTACTTCTGCTAAGGCAGGTACTCCGCCAGCCGCATCATACATAGGATGCCATTTTCTAGTATAGGGTAGACTATAGACATGATCCATTTCTTCCTGTGTTAATGGTAAGGCTGGACTATTCTGTATAATATACCGACTGCCATGCTCTTGCGCCACTGTTTTTCCATAGTATGGATCTTGCTCGTCAAATTGTATCTTAAAAGCTTTGGCAAAAACTTCTTTGTCTGCTGATATGGCTTCATAGGATGGGCATTCAATAGCATTTTCTGGCACTGTGTTGGCAATGTAACAAATCCCTTTGATGCCAGGCAATCGTTCTTGTAATTTATCTTTATCTAGGGCCTCAGCAATTTCACGAATTTGTTTTTCCCCCATACCATAAATGAGGACATCTGCTTTACTATCCATCAAAATAGACCTGCGCACCGTGTCTGACCAATAGTCATAATGTGCAAATCTACGCAAACTAGCTTCAATACCACCAATTACAACAGGTACTCCTTTGAAAGCCTCTCGCATACGATTGGCATACACCACCGTAGCTCGGTCTGGGCGCCGCCCGGATTCGCCACCTGGAGAATACCCATCATCACGGCGATGTTTCTTAGCTGCCGTAAATTTATTGAGCATGCTATCTAAATTGCCTGCTGTCACTAAAGATGCCAAGCGAGGTTTTCCCAGAACCTTAAAAGCATTCACATCATTCCAGTCTGGCTGAGCTATGATGCCCACTCGATATCCATAGGACTCTAATAACCTACCAATCACAGTCGGCGCAAAAGAAGGATGGTCCACATAGGCATCTCCGCTGATAATGATAAAATCAAGTTCAGCCCACCCTCGTTCGTCCATTTCTGCTTTTGTAGTAATTAAATATTGTTCTTTCATAGTATTCCTTATACTGTATTACACGAAAAATAGCCAACCTAAAAATAGAATAATTAGCAATAAAATACCACCTACTACAAATCGTTCTATCATCATCGTTTTTTGTCGTTTTGCCTTGCGACTTTCATAGGTTAACCGTTGTTTCGGCGCCTCAATCAATTCCTGTTCTCGAAAGGCATCCGTCTTCTCTTGTTCTTTTGATACTATTCTGCATTTAGGAATCGTCAAGGATTCACCCATTCTATTTTTTAAAGTATCCACCAATCGACGGCTATCTAAGCCCAAAAGTTCACTATAATTTTTGATGAACCCTTTGGTGTACACACTTCCTGGAATACGATTAAACTCATCATGCTCCAAAGCATGTAGGTAAGCTACTTTTATATGTAATACATCTTCAATTTGTTCTAATGTTAAACCGCGTCGTTGACGCTCACGTCTAAGTTCTTCGCCAATCGATGCCATAGAACCTCCTATACATATAGGTGCCATCTACATAACGCAAATGGCACACTACACTAATCTACTGTAAAATTGGGGAAATATAATTCTCGGATTTGATCTTCTCCCATTAAAATATCGCGACCTTTGCTACTATTCGTAGGAGGTCCAATAATTTTCATATCTTGCATGGTATCGATTAAACGACCCGCTCTAGAAAAGCCTACTCGCAATCTACGTTGCAAAATAGAGGCTGATGCACTACGTTGTTCCAGAACGATTTGTACAGCTCGTTCCAACAATTCATCTTGTTCCTCATCACTGCTGACGGTATCAGAACTTTCAGCACCTTTATCTGTTTCTGCCATCATCACTTCATCGTATTCTGGTTGCCCTTGTCCTTTTACAAAAGCAATCAATTCTTCCACTTCTTCATCAGAAATGAAAGCCCCTTGAATACGAATCGGTTTATTCGCTCCAATTGGATTGAATAGCATATCTCCACGACCTAAGAGGCGTTCTGCTCCCGCTTGGTCCAGAATGGTTCGAGAATCAATTTGTGTAGCCACTGTGAAAGCAATACGGCTCGGCACATTCGCTTTAATTTTACCTGTTATTACATCCACTGATGGACGTTGCGTTGCCAATACCATATGAATCCCTGCGGCACGCGCTTTCGCTGCTAATCGGTCAATAGATTCTTCCACATCTGGGTTGGTCATCATCAAATCAGCTAACTCATCGATAATAATCAAAATGAGAGGCATAGATTTTGTTGGATTTTGTTTATTATAACTAGCCACATTACGCACACCTGCAGTAGCCAATGTCATATACCGAGCATCCATTTCCCGAACTGCCCACCGCAATACGGCAGCCGCCTTATTCATATCTGTTACCACCGGTAACATCAAGTGAGGAATACCGTTATACACGGATAACTCTACCATTTTAGGGTCTACTAAAATCAACTTAACTTCATCCGGCTTACGGCTAAACAAAATACTGGAAATCAATGTGTTGACACACACCGATTTACCAGAACCTGTAGAACCTGCCACCAATAAATGAGGCATTTTAGCCAAGTCCGTTATCACTGGCATATCCGCAATATCTTTACCAAGGCCTACGGGAATACCCCCACTAGCTTGCTGAAACTCTTCACAATCCAACACATCTCGCAAATGAACAGCGGACACATTTTTATTAGGAATTTCAATACCTACTGCAGATTTCCCTGGAATCGGTGCTTCCATCCGAATATCCACAGCGGCTAAGCTCATTTTTAAGTCATCTTGTAAGCCCATAATACGGCTTACTTTCGTCCCTTTCGCAGGCTCTAATTCGTAACGTGTCACCGTTGGCCCTTGGGTAGCATTTACCACCTTCGCGGTGATGCCAAAGTTATCTAATGTTTCTTCTAATAAAACTGCATTATGAGCCACTTCTTCGCTAGTAACAGGGTTTGATTTCCCCTGTGAAAGCATCGTCAATGGTGGATATTGGTACGGCTTTTCTATCGTCCTAGGGCGAGCTACTCCATCCGTATTCACCGCAACTGCTGCTGTATCTTCTTTCGTAGTTTCAATGGTAGGTACTTCTACTAAAGGTTCTACATAGCTTGTAGTTTGTAAAAATGATGGAGGAGTGATAGGCTCTAACTCCTTAGCTGCCTCTATCGACTGAGATTCTTCATCTACGTCTGTGGTATATATCTCTCCTGATGTATCCAGTAAAGACGTATCATCTGTAACTTCTTCTGCACTATCTACTATCGTAGGAGCCCCTACGGATTCTACTGCTGGAGCACTAGGCACTACTTCGTCTTCACGAATATAAGGTTCCGAAATATATTCCTCTTCATCCTCATAGATGTCAGCAACCGGTGGTTCCATTGTTTCATCCCTATTAGATTCTATTGCTTCTGGATGTACTCTTTCCTCTGTAGCGACTACATTGGGTTCCCATACTTCTGCCGCTGTTGCATTGGACATTGTTTCCCCTGTTTCCGCAACCGTATTAGGTTCCAATTCTATTTCCGCAGATAGGTCCTCTGTTTTAGGATATCTTGTATCTTTTTCACGATCATAGGCCTTACGACGTTCTTCGCGCCATTCCTCTTGCCATTCATGTACTTGTTCGCGGATGGCACTGGCTGTTTCTGTTGCTTTTTCCTGTGCTATTTCAAGACCCACACTCGCTTTATCTTTTGCCTTATGCAAGCCTTCACGTAAAGATAATTTTGTAATCCCTAGTACGCAGGCAAGACCTATAATAGCGGATAGTAAAATACCACCGATATCTCCTACTAAATTCCTAAAGAGAGAGCCCAATAGACCCCCAACTACACCACCATTCTCTGCTAGTGTTGTAGTACTTAATTCCTCGCCGCTAGGTACTTTCCACAATACCAGTTGCACTAATACAACGAATAGCAAGCCTGTATATAGCAATCCCTTTCTTGTAATCCTTGCTAAAGAGCCTCTATATAGCCAGCACCAGCCATTATATAGAACCCATATAGCAACAATCCAGCCACCTAAGCCAAAACCGTAGGAAAAAATGCCACCAATGATACTGCCCCATATACCAGTGTCCACTCCTGCCATACCTATAAGAGCCAATATAGCAAAGCCCATAAGAACTAAGCCCTTAATCTCGCTCCGAATACCTTTCGTCTGTGTCTTGGTATTTTTCTTTGTACTTGCTTTACTTTCCTTTAAGGGAGTAGATCGTTTCGATTGTACCTTTTGCCCTCCTCGTGAGGACTTACCTTTCTTTTCCTCTGCCATCTTCAACTCCAAAATTCCGTTTCTATCATATACCTTAGCACTTTATTATACCATTTCCACCTATGAAAGTATATCGAATATCTTCAACGTTTGCGTTCTTCCCAGTCTTTCACAAGTTCACGTTCATGGCCACGTTCCAAAGGGTTATAAAATTGCTCGGCTACCAAAGCATCTGGTAAATATTGCTGCTCCACATACCCATTAGGGTAGTCCTGAGCATAGCGATAGCCAACTCCATGTCCCAATTGTTTAGCCCCTCCATAATGGGCATCTCGTAAATGCTTCGGTACTTCTCCTTGCTCCTTCTGGCGTACCGCATGGATCGCTGCATCAATTCCTACATAAGCACTATTGCTCTTAGGTGCCAAGGCTATATATAAGGCGGCCTCAGATAGTATAATGCGAGCCTCAGGCAGGCCCACCATATGCGCTGCTTGCGCCGCTGCATTAGCCACCACGAGTGCTTGTGGATCTGCCAGCCCGATATCTTCTGCTGCACAAATGATAATACGCCTTGCAATAAACACAGGATCCTCTCCTGCCTCAATCATACGGGCTAAATAATATAAAACCGCATCTGGATCAGAGCCACGCATACTTTTAATAAAAGCAGAAATCACATCATAGTGATTATTCCCTTTCTTATCGTATCGATACACTCGGCGACCCAATACTTTTTCTACAATGTCTATGGTAATTTCTCCACCAGATCGCACCATAGCTCCCACTTGCTCAAGAATATTTAGAGCCATACGGGCATCTCCATCTACAAAGCGGCCTATATCCTCCAATAGATCATCTGTCACAATCAATGCTTTCTTACCTAGACCGTAGTCTTCATCTGTTAACGCACGACGTAAGATGGCCACTAATGCCGTAGCATCTAATCGCTCTAAGGTAAGCAAACGCAACCGAGATAACAGAGGTCGATTCACTTCAAAGAAAGGGTTCTCTGTGGTAGCACCAATTAAAATGATTTGACCACTTTCCACAGAAGGTAATAATACATCTTGTTGGCTTTTATTAAAACGATGAATTTCATCTAAGAATAGGATGGTCCGTTGTTGCAAAGAACTACGAATACGCATCGCTTCTTCGATAGTACTGCGAAGTTCACCAATACCTACATTGGTAGCATTCAGCATAACGAAACGACTGCTAGTTAACTCCGAAATAATTTTGGCCAACGTAGTTTTGCCCGTTCCCGATGGTCCATATAGCAACAAGGAAGGTACCTTATCTTCTTCAATCATGGAGCGAAGAAATGTACCTGGTCCCACCACTTGTTCTTGTCCAAAGAAATGGTCCAATGAGCGTGGTCGCATACGCACTGCTAAGGGTTCAAATGGATCCACAGGTTCCATATTCTCAAACAAATTCATCCTGACACCTCCCTGTTAGTATCTACTATATGTATAGAGTATAACGTTTTAACATCAACCTACTAAATGCCTATCTAAACTATGTCATCTGTATTTCCATTATACATGCATCCAGTTACATAGTCTATATGTTCTTATTAATGCAAAAAAAATAAACCACCATAAGGCGGTTACATAAAAGCCCCACTATGCCGTATCCATACCGTGTTTTGATCCTGCAAAGGCAGGT
>CAUUIH010000052.1:0-9450 GCA_963545165.1 uncultured Veillonella sp. | reverse complement strand
TGTAGCTATCGAGGACGACCCACCAAGCTACGAAGTAACCGGCAGCAGTCCAAATAGCACCAACGATCATTGCCAATAGAATACGAGGTGTTGATATGGATCGAGCTGGCACAGATGGTCTCCAACCTACTGTTAGTAAGCCTACGATAACGCCTGCCAATCCTTTAATCACGATAGAAAACACTGTGTATTGGGAATGGCCCATGATGAGGTCAAAGATACCTGAACCTATGGCGCCAGCTAGGCCTGCATAGAATCCGCCGAATACTGATGCTATAGAGAATAGGGCGGCGGAACCAAGGTGCACCATAGCGCCTGTTGGCAAAGGTACTTTAATAGTCGTAAATACGATGCATAGGGCAGATAATAATCCAATGTAGATGATATCTTTTGTTGTAGATTTTGAGCTAGTAGCTGTAGATGGGTTTGTGTGCTGAGATACTGCTCTGTTAGTAGCTTGAGCAGATGTATCATTATTTTTTTTATAAGTGTTCATGAAACCTCCTTAATGTGGATCTGATATAGTAATTAAACGATCTAGTAGTAATTCGAGGGCTAAGCCGTCACGCAAGGAACCGATTTTCTTGTGGGTGAATTTTACTGCCTCTGTGGTAAATTCTCCAGCAATGCGAGATGCCTCTTCCGGTGTGTAGCCACGTAATACGAGGGCTGTCAAAATAGCCGTGAAAGTATCCCCCGTTCCATGGGCTTTCACCTGTACTAATGGATTGGATACCCATGTGATGGTGTCTGTGCTACCACGATAGACGGCGATGAGGGCAGAGTCCTCCGATGGCAAGCTAGATAGAACTACATACTCGGGACCTTTTGCATGCAAACGACGGCACATGTCGTAGATGACTTCTTCCGATTGTGGCGTAGGGTCATAGGGCATATCTAAGAGAAAACAAGCCTCTGTATAGTTCGGTTTGATGATGAAAGCTTTGGTGATAAGTTTACGCATTTCTTTCACCATTTCCTCGTTGTAGATGGAATAGAGTTTGCCGTCATCTGCCATGGCAGGGTCTACCACAACTAATTTATCTTTGCCGAACCGTTCGATGGCATCTTCTACGAGACGAATTTGCTCAGGTGATGCAAGGAAACCACTTTGGATGGCATCGAAGGTGATGCCGTTTTTGTTCCAACAGTTGTAGAAACTTTCAAGATGATCCGTAATATCCACCATTTCAAAATTAGGATATTCTAAATGATTACAAAGTACCGCTGTTGGTAGGGGAATCGGTTGGCATCGCAAGGCGCTCACTAACGGAATGAATACAGTAAGTGAACAACGGCCGACGGAGCTCATATCTTGTATAGATAATATAGTTGGTACATGATTCATGGGGTACACTCCTTTTCTGTTAGCATGTAATACCTTCTGAAGTAGTTTTTTATCCATATGATTAGGATAGGTATTAGAATGCTATTAGTATACACTTTCAAGGTGTCATGCGTAAATACACAGAAAATATAAAAAGATTAGGACAGATATGTAAAAACTAGAAATTATTGTCATGTTAACGTATAATAAAGAGATACATAACAATAGTTTGGAGAATGAATATGAGTGTTTTAACTGTAACCAATGTAACCCATGGATTTGGGGCAAGACAAATATTAGATGATGCATCCTTCCGTTTGCTGAAAGGCGAACATGTGGGCCTAATCGGTGCCAACGGTGAAGGTAAGTCCACATTTTTAAATATTATAACAGGTCACCTTATGCCAGATGAGGGCAAGGTGGAATGGTCCAACCAAGTGACGGTAGGTTATTTAGATCAGCACAGTGTCCTAGAGAAAGGGATGACCATTCGCGATGTACTGCGAGGAGCCTTCGATTCTCTGTATGGCATAGAGCAACAATTGCAAGATGCCTATTTAGAGATGGGCGATTGTTCAGATGACAGAATGAATGAACTTATGGAGCTTACTGGCGAATGGCAAGAGATGTTAGAGCAACGTGGGTTCTATGAAATTGATGCTACCATAGAACGGACTGCCCAAGGCTTAGGCTTGATGGACATCGGTCTTGACCGAGATGTGATGGACTTAAGCGGTGGACAACGGACGAAGGTACTGCTTACAAAATTATTGTTGGAGCAACCGACGATTTTGTTGTTGGACGAACCGACGAACTATTTAGATGTGGACCATATTAAATGGTTACAAAACTATTTGCAAAATTATGAAAATGCTTTTATCTTGATCTCTCATGATGTGGAGTTCTTAAATTCTGTGGTGAATGTCATTTACCATATTGAGCAAGCTCAGTTGACAAGATATACTGGCGATTATTACCAATTCTTAGCGGCTTACGAAGTGAAAAAACAACAAGCCTTACGCGCTTACGAGCGGCAACAGCAAGAAGTAGCAGATATGAAAGATTTCATTCAGCGCAATAAAGCTCGTGTAGCTACTCGTGGGATGGCGAACTCCAGAGCGAAGCGCTTAGAAAAAATGGAAATCCTAGAGAAACCACAAGAAAAGATAAAACCATCTTTTGGATTTAAAGAGGGACGTACCCCGAGTCGCTTCATCGTGGATGCGAAGGACCTTGTCTTAGGCTATGATGAACCGTTGACACGACCGGTAGAAGTGGTTATCGAACGAGGCAAGAAAATTGCTATTCAAGGCGTGAATGGCTTGGGAAAAACGACTTTATTAAAAACCTTATTGGGCATGATTCCAGCTCTATCTGGACAGATAGAAAAGGGAGAATTTTTACAGATTGGCTACTTCGCCCAAGAAGATAGCCGTGATAATTCGAAAACTGCCTTAGATTATATTTGGGATGCCTATCCGTCGTTGACTAATTCTGAGGTACGTGCGGCGCTTGCTCGTTGTGGACTTACTAATGAGCATATTACAAGCCAAATGCGCGTTTTATCGGGTGGGGAAAATGCAAAAGTTCGTCTTTGTAAATTGATGCAAGAGTCTTATAATGTACTTGTATTAGACGAACCGACGAACCATTTAGATGTGGATGCAAAAGCAGAATTGGCGCGGGCATTGCAGGCTTTCAAAGGGACGATTGTTCTCGTCTGCCATGAACCAGAATTTTACGAATCTTGGGTGACCGATATTTGGACCATCGAGGATTGGACTACGAAAATTATTTAGGAGATGACTATGAAAGAACAAGCTCTAGACGGTGTGCGCCAATTATTAGAGGGCCTGGGTATCGATCTTGAAGCACAGGGTATGACGGATACACCGAAGCGTGTGGCCACGTTATTTGAAAGCTTGTTTTCTGGACGTAACAGCACGGGCAAAGAGGCTCTAGGCGATGTGTATCCGACGGAACATACGGGCCTTGTATCGGTGAATCATATTCCATTTTATTCGATTTGCGAACATCATTTGATGCCTTTCTATGGCAAGGTTCATATTGTGTATCAACCACGGGATGGCAAAGTATTTGGCTTAGGTCGTTTGAAGGTATTAGTAGATGTCTTTGCGAAACGTCCACAATTACAAGAGCGATTCACTCATGATATTGCTACATCCTTAGTGGAAGACGGCGATGCGTTAGGAGCCATGGTGATGGTGGAAGCCACGCATTTATGCATGCTCATGAAAGGCGAAGTAGCACAGGAAACAGTGGCGAAAACGATAGTAGCCACAGGTATATTAGAGCCCATTGGGACATTACGGGAGGAAGCATTGGTGTTATTAGGAGGTAACGATCATGTTTAAGTACCGCAAGTACAACTGGCAAGATGGTAAACAATTAGAGCTAAAAGACCGTACATTGATTATGGGGATATTAAATGGAACTCCCGATTCTTTCTCTGATGGAGGTCGTTACAATACTTCTGATACAGCCATAGCCCATGCGAAAGCGATGATTGAGCAAGGCGCAGATATCATTGATGTCGGCGTAGAATCTACACGTCCAGGGCACACACAAATTTCTGTAGAAGAAGAGATTCAGCGCATGAAAGACATTTTGTTGCCTGTCTTAGATATGTCTACAGTCCCTGTATCGGTAGATACATACCGAGCAGAAACGGCGGACTTTGCCTTATCTCATGGGGCTCATATTTTAAACGATATTTGGGGCTTAAAATATGACAAAGATATGGCGGCAGTAGCGGCAAAATACGATGTGCCTGTGATTATTATGCACAACCAAAATACTACGGATTATGATGATATCATTGACGATATGAAAGCATTCTTTTTCTCCTCTGTGGACTTAGCTTTGAAAGAAGGCGTAAAACCACAGAATATTTGGCTTGACCCAGGTATTGGGTTCGGTAAAGATTATGCACAAAATGTGGAAGTCATCCAACGTTTGGGTGAAATTACAGTCTATGAATATCCTGTGTTATTAGCCCCTAGTCGTAAGCGATTTATTGGCACTATTTTAAATGAATTGCCAGCGGATCAACGTGATGAAGGAACGGTAGCGACTTGTATTACCGGTATGATTCAAGGCGTGGATATGGTGCGTGTTCACAATGTAGAAATGCATAAACGGGCTATTACGGTGGCAGATGTGCTATTACGAGGTGAATAATGGACAGAATTAATTTGCGAAACATGGCGTTTTATGGATACCATGGCAATTTACCAAGTGAAAATGAATTAGGTCAACGATTTTTTGTGGATATTTCTATTGGTGTCGATTTGACGAAACCAGGTCATTCTGACAGTATTGAAGACTCTATTAATTATGCTGATGTGTACGAACGGACAAAAGCGATCGTTGAAGGGACTCCACAACGTCTGATTGAACGAGTGGGTACACTCATTGCAGATGATTTGTGGAATACCTATGACGGAATTGTAGGGCTTTCAGTGACGGTACGTAAACCAGAGGCGCCCATCCCAGGCGTGCTAGATTACGTAGAAGTTGTGATTACACGAGGTCAATTATAATGTATACCTATTATATTGGCATCGGATCGAACCTAGGTGATAGGGAAGGATATGTAACGTTTGCTGTATCAGAATTGAGGCGTATAGACGGTGTTTGTAGTGTAAGCCATTCTAGTTGGATTGAGACACCTCCATGGGGACCGGTGGAACAAGGTCCGTTTTTAAATGGTATACTGAAAGTACAAGCCTCCATAGAACCGCTTGCCATGCTAGACACCATATTGCACATCGAACGGTTAGCAGGTAGGCAGCGAGAGATTCACTGGGGGCCTCGAACATTGGATTTAGACATTGTATGGATAGAGGATGAAGCGGGTCAATGTGTACAGGTGAAAATACCTAATTTAGTGGTACCTCATCCGTACTTTTGGGAGCGCCAATTTGTGTTGGAGCCCTTGCAGGAGGTATATCCCACTTTCACCTATGAAGGAGTATCTATTTCTGATCGTATAGAAATGTTACGAGTATTGGAGTCTTAATAGAAATTATACATAGCCTATCTCATTGGCTTAGGTCTGCTGGTATACTACAATAGTATATCTGCAGTATAGATAGGCATAGATAAAGGAGCATACTATATGGGTTCTTTTTTTAGAAAAGGATGGGTAAAATTTATCCTTCTCATGTTTATTTTTACGGCTATTACATCGCCTATCGTGGTGTTGTTTGGTCCCTTTGACAACATTAAACGTACCGTCGTAGGGGCCATTTTACGGTCTCGCCATCCCCACTATATTACGTGGCTCTATACACCTGAGGAAATTCAGAAAATTGTAGGCACTGTGGGCACTGGTGAAAGCCAAGAATTATTTAAATTCGATGTGAAAGAAGATACATCCTTAAATTTGCGAAAAATTGAGGCTAAACGATATACGGGATTTTTGTTAGAAATTCCAGATCCACGCCGTATCCAAGTGGCAACGGCACCGCAATTGAATGAAAAAGGAGAAACCACTAGCAATATTGCGCGTCTTAATGGGGCAGTGGCTGCCATCAACGGTGGTGGTTTCCACGATCCGAATGGAACAGGAACAGGACGTTCTCCCTATGGCTTTATCGTTCATGATGGAGAGTATGTCATTGGTAAAGAGGTAGGTCCTGATGAAGATGTAGACTTTATTGGATTTACAAAAGCAGGCAATCTCATTGCGGGTACGTACAATAAACGGGAATTAAAAGAAATGGGTGTCAAAGAAGGATTGACCTTTGGACCTCCTCTTATCGTGAATGGTAAGAAGATGATCACCGATGGCGATGGTGGTTGGGGCATTGGTCCTCGCACAGCCATTGCCCAAAAAAAAGATGGGACAGTCCTATTTTTAGTCATCGATGGTCGTCAAGCATATTCCGCAGGGGCAACCTTGCGTGATGTGCAAGATATTTTATACCAAGAAGGCGCCGTTATTGCTGCCAACTTAGATGGTGGTTCTAGTACTACCTTATTCTATAATGGTAAAACTGTGAACAAGCCAGCAGATTTGCTTGGTGAACGCATGATTCCTACTGTATTTATCGTAAAATAGGAGAGTCTATGAATACCTTTGGAAAAGTAACAACAGCCTTTTTGTTGGGCTTAGTTTTACAAGGCGGTGTCTATTATTATTTAGACCAAGTGTACTTAGCGCCTACCACGAACTTTCAAGTCACCAATGGGGAAGAAGTAGATAAAAACTTTCCTGACGTGAAAGAAGGAACTCGGTATTATTCCCATGACCATAAGTATATGGCTGTGGTAGAGCAAAACCGTGTAGATATTTATACGGCAGGTAAAGAAGCACCTGTCACGTTAGATTTAAAAGAACGGGAAGTATCCTATTTTGAATGGATGTCGGACCGAAATTTAGCTATCGTTGGATTATTCGGTGGAAAGCATGATGATATTGTGTTAGCACGTATCGATCCTGAAGCACCAGATCATGAAATCGATACGACTATCAATACAGTTCCAAGAGGGTCACGGATTACTGATGTGGCATATTCTGCGGCGACCAATGTGGTGTATATGAAAGTCCGTGTTGGCGATGGAGCGTATCGTGTGTATCGTACAGATGCGAACTATGATACACGTCGTGTCTATATGCAAGCCTCGGATATTGGTCGCATTGGTATGTTCTATAACGAAGATCGCTTCTTCTATGACAATGTACGAACCGGGGATGTATTCATGTTCAATGGTACAGAAGGTGGTTGGCGTGCCATCAATCCTCCTGGGAAATTCCGCCTAATTGGTGTGACCCAAGGTCAGCTAATTTATATTGTAAAAGTGGATGACAAAAATCGTGCCCTAGAGGCCTATGAAGGTAAACTAGGAGTAGGATTTAATAAAATTCATACCTATGATAACCCAACAGAATTAACGGAAATTACGGTAGATTCCATTCTAAAAGATAAAGAATCTGCTACAGATACTACTTCTAAGGATAAAAAGAAGTAAAAAGTTAGAAAATTTTCATAGCTTGCAGTAATAAAATTCACTGTATTTTACAAAAAGCTATAACAATTAGTCATAATAGAAACGAAATTGTGGAAGATATGGAAAGGAGGAACTGTAAAATGGCAAAATTTAAAATCCAAAAAGGATTAAGTGATGCAGATATGATGAAAGGCTTTGTTGAAGAAGAAACATTTGAGACGGCCCTATTGAAAGATGACCCTAAGGGAACTAACAAAGTAGTAGGCAAGGCAAAGGATCAAAAAACGGAAGATGACTTTTACCAAGAGTTTTTAACAGAGCGGATAAAAACGGAAATCGGCAAGTTATTGCTAGCCATAAAAATGGATTATTTCAAAGACGACGTAAAGGACTTTTCTATTCAGGTCAAACGAAATGGCAACAATATTGTATTAGAAACAGCTCCTAAAAAGGTAAAATAAATCTAATTAGTTGACAATGAATATCGTCATACATAGACTGAAATCCCTCTAAAATAATGGAAAAACATGGTAGTACATCGATAAAATTCATATGACTAAAAAGCATGTGCTTTGGTTGACAAATATCACGTTTAGTAGTCTAATATAGGTATGTACATATACATGAGATAACTGTTACTCATGTATTTAATAATTCCCCTTCTATCAGGTGGTAGAGTCTTGATAGGGAAGGGTCAATGTGAAGGAGAAGGATTATGAGTGCAAAAAGAGTAAGATTAGTAGAAACAGTTCTTCGTGATGGTCATCAATCTATCTTGGCTACACGTATGCGCATGAAACACATGCTTCCAGCATTACAACAATTGGATGAAATTGGTTATGATGCTTTGGAATGCTGGGGTGGTGCTACATTCGATAGCTGTATCCGTTTCTTGGACGAAAACCCATGGGAACGTCTTCGTACATTAAAAGCAAACTTAAAAAACACACCATTGCAAATGTTACTTCGTGGACAAAACTTATTGGGTTACAAACATTATGCTGATGATGTAGTAGAAGCATTCGTTCGCAAAGCAAAAGAAAATGGTATGGACCGCATCCGTATTTTCGACGCATTGAACGACCCTCGCAACATGCGTGCTGCTATCGAAGCTGGTAACAAAGCAGGCGTTCATGTACAAGGTACTATGGTTTACACAATCAGCCCTGTACACACTAACGAAAGCTTCGTAAAAGTAGCTAAAGAATTGAAAGACATGGGTATTGATTCCCTTTGCATCAAAGATATGTCTGGCTTGTTAGCTCCATACGATGCAGAATCCTTAGTAAAAGACTTACGCAAAGAATTTGGTGAAAAATTCGATATCGATTTACACAGCCATTTCACTTGCGGTTTAGCATCTGCTACTTACTTAAAAGCAGTAGAAGCTGGTGTTGATATCATCGACACTGCATTGAGCCCATTCGGCCATGCAACTAGCCAACCTGCTACTGAATCTATCGTTGAAATCTTCAAAAACACTCCATATGATACTGGTTTAGATCTTGCTAAAATGCGTGAATTAGCTACATACTTCCGTGGCGTTCGTAAAGAAATCGCTGATGAATTCGGCTTAACTCCAGCTCATGAAGTATTGCCAGAAGTTCGTCATTACCAAATTCCTGGCGGTATGTTGTCCAATACTCAAAACCAATTGAAAGAAATGGGTATGGCTGATAAATTCTTCGACGTAATGGATGAAATGCCTCGCGTTCGTGAAGATCTTGGTTTCCCTCCATTGGTAACTCCAACATCCCAAATCGTTGGTACAATGGCTATGATGAACGTGTTGTTCCAATCTCAAGGAAACCCTCGTTATATGACTACTCCAGCTGAAGTAAAAGACCTAGTTCGTGGTAAATACGGTCAACTTCCAGCAGCAGTAAAACCAGAAATCAAAGAATTAATCATTGGCGACGAAACTCCTATCACTCATCGTCCAGCTGATGACGTAGCTCCAGAAATGGAAAAAATGCGTGCTGATCTTGAAGCTAAAGGCTTCACTGGCGTAACAGAAGAAGACGTATTAACATACGCTATGTTCCCAGAAGTAGCACTTCAATACTTCGAAAAACATGCAACACCTGTAACTCAAAAAGTATTGAACTACAAAGGTGAATAGTTAATCCTTACATTCACATATAAAA
>CAUUIH010000051.1:0-9832 GCA_963545165.1 uncultured Veillonella sp. | reverse complement strand
CTATGGAACGAATTACTTGGAATGAAATAGAGTTTGTAAAGGTAGGGAATGCTACGGATACTATTGGAAAAACAGGATTGACCGTATTGCGTTTTCCCAGTGGTGCCCAAGGGGGACTACACATTAGTGGCGGTGGTCCTGCGGCCCGTGAAAGTGGTGTCTTAGATCCGACAACATCACCAACACCGGTGAATGCTTTAGTCTTAGGTGGGGGCTCCGCCTTTGGTCTCTGCGCTAGCGATGGTGTTATGCAATCTTTAGAAGCAAGGGATATTGGTTTTCCCACAGCCTATGGGGTGGTTCCCATTATTTGTCAAAGCAACATCTATGACTTGTCCTATGGCAATCCCAAAGCACGCCCTACAGTGGAGATGGCCCATGATGCCTGTGAAAGAACTTTCAGAGGCACAGAACCTATGTCTGGCAATGTCGGTGCTGGCACAGGGGCAACAGTAGGTAAGGGCGGCGGCATGGCGCGTGCTATGAAGGGCGGCATCGGTTATGCGGCGGCGAAACTAGGGGACCTTGTAGTAGGCGCTGTGGTAGTAGTGAATGCTTTCGGCAATGTGTACGATCGACAAGGGCGTGTCCTAGGAGGCGTTATGGATGAAAAACGTCAGCATATAGTGGATGCTTGTCAGCTCATGTTTGACCAATATGAAGGTCGTAGTGAAAGTAAACCTCTACTAGGTGCATCTGCGAAATCTAGTGTGGTGAATGAGATGTTAGAAGATAGTCATTCCCTAGATGAAACGGTTCTAAGGCGGGAAAAAGGACACACTACCATTGGTGTTGAAACGGTTCAAGGTATGGAGAAAGGAAATACTACTATCGGGGCTATTGTAACGAATGCTGCATTTCATAAAGGTGAATTAACCAAGATTGCCATGATGGCTACCAATGGGTATGCACGGTCCATTCGACCAGTAGGGACGCTGTCTGATGGAGATACCATCTACGCCTTTTCTGTGGGGACAGATGTTGAAAGTATGAGTGATAGCAGTGATGTATATTGTACAGGTACTGTAAGTCATACAGGTTGTGAAAATGATGTTGTTCATAGTAGTGATTCGGGTGATATAGTGGACACTGTTGTGGGTGAAAGCTTTTGTGGAGTACGTAAGCCTATAGTAGCTGATGTGAATGTAGTAGGAACCTTGGCGGCGGAGTTGATGTGTGAAGCCATCGAAGATGCTATGCAGGCTAGTAAAACAGATAATTCCGAGTTTTTGGCGAATATATTGGATTTAAACGAAGTTTTTTAGCGAACACGCCAGGTTTGCACGAAGCTGTTTTTTAATGGATATGTTAAATTTAGATGCAAAAGTGCTAGATTTAGGTTTCAATGCACTAATTTACACGAAGTGAAAATATATTTTTATGAAAAGCTACTTGCAATTTATTTGAAAGTACTATATAATAACTCTTGTATTATTCCTCGATAGCTCAGCAGGTAGAGCAATCGGCTGTTAACCGATCGGTCGTAGGTTCGAGTCCTACTCGAGGAGCCATACAAGGCCCGTTGGTCAAGCGGTTAAGACACCGCCCTTTCACGGCGGTATCGGGGGTTCGATTCCCCCACGGGTCACCATATGGACGATTAGCTCAGCTGGGAGAGCGCCTGCCTTACAAGCAGGATGTCGGCAGTTCGATCCTGTCATCGTCCACCATAGCTAAGAACCATCCGAATGGATGGTTCTTTTTTCATGTGTATCCTATGCGTCGTCGCTTGTTTTGCTATGCTGTCTGTGGCGTTCCTGTAGCGAATTGGTGCAAAGGAAGACCGCAACATACTCCTTCTCAAACTGATACAGTGGTTAGGAGGTTTGTTCAGGAGCATGTTGCGGTCTTTTGCGTTTGAGTGATTTAGGTAGTAAGGGAACGCCACAAGGCTACTACTCGAAATGGCGCTCCTCAGGGTGGGCGCTAGTAGCGCTGTCATTTGCAAACTTGCGCTTTGCTTAGTTTGCTTTGGAATGTATTACGGCATTCTCAGGAATTAACTATCGGGGAAAAAATAATTTGCTTTCAATGGGATGGTATATACTATGGGTATCAGGTCGAGTGATATAAGTGGAAGGAGAGGTGATAGACAAACGCTTAGGCAAGTATAAATGTGAAAAATGCGGTACTGAGTTCGAGTCTAATTTGTAAGACTTGGATACACCGAAGCTCTAGAGTGGATGTTGCTAGGGCTTTGGTGTATACTGTAGGTATATTATGTGTGAGAAAAAAGGAGGATGTGTTATGAACGGAATTGTGAAACCTGATAAGGATCTAGAAAGGGCCTTTCGAAAGATGGTGAGGAATTGTGCTAAAAAAGATGGGGGTAGAACATCTTCTTATGTGGATGATACTTTCAAGAGGATGGAAGATATATGTAAGGGGAGTCTTCCTAAGTTGGAGGAAATAGATAACGACGCACTGAAGACGTATTGAGGCGACAGTTTAAAGAAAATATGGCACAAGTAGATGATGCGCCAGTAGTGGATTGATGTGGAGCTATTAGGAGCGCATGATAGTTAATGAGTAGTTTTTACAAGGTGTCGCGAGACTGAGGAAGAGGTTACTATACCATGTATTTACATGGTATAGTAGACTCTTTTTTTATGAAGAAATAAAATGGTATTGAGTATATTTCTTATAGTAGTTAGCCTTGTTTATTAATAGCATAATAAGATAGGCATTATCATTTACTGATATCGTGTAAAATCAACAAAATGATTAAAAATGCTGTAATATATGAACGAATATTAGAAAGTATATGATCTCGATATCTCGATAATTATATATGTGCAAATATTAATAGTTGCGAATATCGCTATTTAAATGATGTTATAGAAATTATTTAGATGGGGTTGAAAAATCTCATTACCTACATTATCTCTATGAATAAAAAGAATAATTATTTCAAAATTAGCATAGTTTATGAAGAAAAGATGAAGAAAAATATTGCGCAATTAAGCTTGTAATGATAATATTTATTATATAAAAGATATAAATATGTATCTTGGTAAGGTTTTTTGTGTTAGGAGTATAATATGAATAGCAATACAAGAAAGCAATTGTTATCATTTGCAGCAGCGACGGGTGTCCTTTTCCAATTTGGTGGCACAGCGCATGCTGTACAAGTATTTGATTTAGGTGAGTTCGTGGTTCATGCACCAGCTCGTGCAGCAGTGGAAGAAGTTGCTGCCACACCTTCCGTAGAAGGTGCCTATGCAGGCGGTCAAGTAGCAAATAGCAACCTGATGGGTGCATTGGGTCGTCAAAAATTTGTGGATACACCATTCAATGTAACTGGATATACGAATGAATTGTTAGAAAATAAACAAGCTACAGAAATTACTGATGTAGTAAAAAATGATGCGTCTGTAAAAGATGTATCTTTATCTGGTGCATCTAGTTCTTGGTCTATTCGTGGTTTCCGTACAACACAACAAGATATGCAATTTAATGGTTTATACAGTATTGCACCACGTTTCTATACAGGTACTGAAGGGTATGATCGCGTAGAAGTTATTAAAGGGCCAAGTGCATTGTTAGGCGGTATGGCACCAAATGGTACAGTCGGTGGTACTATTAACTTTGTACCTAAACGTGCTAAAGATACACCGATTAATAAAGTGAAACTTTCTTATGGTAATGGCTCGGAGTTTACCCAACATGTAGATGTAGGACATCGTTTTGGGGAAAACAATAAATATGGCGTTCGCCTCAATGTATTAAGCCGAAATGGCGAAACATCGATTAAAGATGAAAAACGTCAAACTAACTCTGTTGTCATTGGCGCAGATGTACGAAGCGAGAAATTCCGTGCAGCGCTTGACTTGGGTTATGTATATCATGAGACATTAAATCCGCAATATCGTGTGCTATTTAACAATGGCTCTTTGAAAAATGTAACAAAAGAAAATCCTTTCACACCACTTCATATTGATAATGATATGAAATATGGAGCTACTGATACATTCCGCCGTGTTACTGAAAAATATGGTGTAATCAGTGGTGAATATGATTTTAATAAAGATTGGACTGCGTATGCAGGCATTGGTACTCGTTATACATCTATGGACTATAAATATAATGAGTTCACAGTGACTAATTTAGCTAAGGGTGATGCGAATATTCGTTATCGTCATAATTACCAAATTAATAAAGGAATTTCTGCAGAAGCAGGCCTTCGTGGTAAGGTAGTGACAGGCGATGTAACACATCATATCGGCTTGGCTATGACTCGTTTAGAACAAAAAGTGTATACGAAGGGTAATATCTTGAATACAGTGTCTGGATTCAACTATTTGAAACAGGCAACAAACTGGGGAACTGCAACAGAAACTTCTTGGGAATCTCCATTATCTAGTAAGCAAATTTTAACAGGTGTTTCCTTAACAGATCGTATTGTTACAAAAGATGAAGCATGGCAGTTCATTCTTGGTGCACGTTATCAGAAAGTAAGAAGCACAAACTATGGTGGAAATGGAAGCACTTATAATAGTCATGTTGTGAGTCCAGCCGTAGGTATTGTTCATAAATTTAATGACAAAGTATCTGTCTATGCGAATTACATGGAAGGTCTAAAAACAGGAACTACTGCTCCAACAGGCACAAGTAATGAAAATGCATTGATGGCTCCTGTTAAAGTAAAACAACTAGAAGTGGGTACGAAAGTAGATATGGGGAAATATGCAGCTACATTGAGTGCTTTCGAAGTGCGTAACCCATCCTATACAATAGATGTTGCAACTAATGAATATGGTCTAAATAGCGAAGTTCGAGCTCGCGGTTTAGAATTAAATGTATTTGGTGAACCTGTAAAAGGTACTCGTGTATTAGGTGGTTTAATGTGGTTAGACTCTAAATATACAAAAGATACTAGCAGTACAAAACTTAAAGGCAATAAATTTGAAGGTGCACCAAGATTGAATGCAACATTAGGCGTAGATCAAGATATTAAATCTGTGAAAGGCTTATCTGTATCTACTCGTTTGAACTATACAGGGTCTGCTTATGCTAATAATGCAAATACCGTAAAAACTAGTGGATACTTCACTTGGGATTTAGGTACTCGTTATACTTGGAATGCAGGTAATACACCAATGACATTCCGTGCTGATGTGTACAATGTGCTTAACAAATCCTATTGGAATGCGTTACATAGCAATGGAGTAATGTTAGGAAATGGCCGCACATTCATGCTTTCCTTAACGGCAAGTCTATAATTTAAAATACTGGTGAAAGTAGTATTTCCCAAATCATAAGAGCTGTAACGAAATGCGGGATACCTGTATTTCGTTACAGCCTTTTTCCTAAGATGTGGGAAGCTTGCTTGTAGAATATAGTAGTTGTTAGTAGATATTAGAAAGGAGATACATGGTACGTAAAGATATATCTTCATCCTATACATCGAATGCGAAGACCTCTGTCTTTGGAAAGTTTACAGGTCAAATGCTATTGGCCTTAATTATCCTAGGCTTAGGTAGCTTCGTGTTCTTGTCTGTAGGTGCTAGATCCATTTCGCTAGAGATGATTTGGGCTAGTATTTGGAATGGAACGGGGAATATAGATGGGATTGTCATCAATACGATTCGGATTCCTCGATTATTGGTGGCTTTCATCTGCGGTATTCATTTTGCTGTGGCGGGAGCGCTTATGCAAGGTATTACGAACAATCCTATGGCGAGTCCGTCAATTTTAGGGGTCAATGCAGGAGCTAGTTTTGGTCTCGCTATTGCAATGATTGCCTTCCCTATGGCGAGTTTGAATATGACCATTCTATTTAGCTTTTTAGGTGCGGGATTGGCGACAGCTTGTATTTTATACTTAGCCAATCGCGGTATGGCAAAGGGGTCTAAGGTCTACTTAGCCTTAGCAGGTAGTGCCATTAGTGCTATCTTTATGGCGGTCACACAAGCGCTGGTTGTCTTTTTTGATGTAGCCCAAGATATGAGCTACTGGACGGCTGGGGGTATCGGTGGTGTTCGTATGGAACAAGTACTGTTAGTGGCTCCGTGGACGCTCATCGGCGTGTTGATTGCCTTGGCTATTTCTAAGCAAATTACCTTGCTCAGCTTAGGCGACGAGGTAGTTGTTGGTTTAGGTGGAAAGTTGACACAAATTCGTTTATTAGCGGGACTTACCGTATTGTTGTTAAGTGGTTCTGCTGTAGCCATTGCCGGGCCTATCGGCTTTGTAGGTCTCATTGTGCCGCATATGGCTCGATACATGGTAGGTCTTAGCTATGAAAAAGTAATTCCTTTTTCTGCTGTCTTAGGTGCTATCGTAGTTATCGTAGCAGATACGGTGGCACGTGTGGTGTCGCCTCCATTTGAAGTGCCTTTAGGGGCAGTGACTGCCTTAGTAGGGGTTCCTTTCTTTCTCTATTTAGCGAATCGAAAGGAGGCTAACTAATGCATCAAGGTAGACGTTTTGCCATGTGGTCCATTGGTTTACTAGTGGCTTTGGCAGTGATGTTTGTGGTCCATTTAGGAACGGGATTTTCTGAGTTTTCCTATATGGACTTAGTGCGTATTATCGCTGGCTATGGGAACGACTGGCAAGAGCGGATTGTCTTCGACTTCCGTATGGTTCGATCTGTGCTAGCTATTTGTATCGGTGCTGGTTTAGCCTTGTCTGGGGCTATCTTTCAGACGATCACTCGTAATGAATTGGCAAGCCCTAGCGTACTCGGTGTTAATGCAGGGGCTGGTGTAGCGGTGATGTTGTACATTTATTTTGAGCCAGCCAATGCGATTACCACGATTTGGAAAGCTCCCTTATTTGCTATCATCGGTGGTGGACTAGCGGCATTACTGATTTTCCGCATGTCTTATCGCAAAGGACGTAGTTTATCTCCGATGACATTGATTCTAAATGGTATTGCTTTATCCGCAGGGATCCATGCGGTACAAATGGTGACGATGGTGACCTTGAGCCCAGATAAGTTCAATCAAATTAATACCTGGCTTATCGGCACAATTTTTGGCAACAGCTGGGACCATGTGATGGTGCTAGCTCCCATTGTAGCCGTTGGAGCGATTGTGTTATATTGTTATTCCACAAAACTGAATGTGCTGAATCTGAATGAAGAAACGGCCATCGGTTTAGGGGCGCGCATTACAAAAGAACGGGTGACCTTCCTTTGTATTGCCGTTGCCATTGCCTCTTCCTGTATCGCTGTAGGTGGTAGTATTGGCTTTATCGGCCTGGTGGCACCTCATATTGCACGACGCTTAGTGGGGGTGAACCATCGCTATTATTTACCAGTTACCTTATTGTTGGGAGCCCTATTGTTGCTTTCAGCAGACTGGTTGGGACAAGTCATCATTGCTCCAGATGAAATGCTAGTAGGCATTATCGTGGCATTGGTAGGGGCACCTTATTTTCTATATGTATTGGCACGGACGAGAGGATAAACTATGGCATTTGAATTACAACACGTTTCTACTGGGTACGAACATAAGATTATCAGTAAGGACGTAGATATTAGGATTCCTTTGGAAAAGGTAACGGCCTTGATTGGATCCAATGGATGCGGTAAATCTACTCTCTTGAAAACGATTTGCCGAATCATTGCACCTAAAGGGGGCTCCGTTATTTTAAACGGCGAGGATATTCATAAAAAAGATACGAAAGAATTGGCGAAACAGTTGGCGATTTTGCCACAGAACCCGATGGCGCCTGGCTCCTTGACGGTACGTGACCTCATTAGCTATGGTCGGGCTCCTCATAAATCTGGCATTTTACAACGTGAAAGTCAGAAGGATCGTGATTTAATTGATTGGGCCATTGACGTGACAGACTTGCATAATTTTGCGCACACACCGATTCAGAATTTGTCCGGTGGGCAACGTCAACGGGCTTGGATTGCGATGGCTATTGCACAGGATACAGATATTCTATTCCTAGATGAACCTACTAGTTATTTAGATATTTCCCATCAAATGGATGTATTGGAACTAGTAGAACGATTGAACCAAGAGTATAAGAAAACTGTTATCATGGTTATTCATGAATTGAATCAAGCAGCTCGTTATGCGGATCATATTATTGCTATGAAAGATGGGGATGTACACTTTCAAGGAACGCCGCATGAAGTGTTGACAGAGGAGATGTTGAACAAAATTTTTGGAGTGGATTCCATTATTTTGAATGACCCACGCACCAATCGTCCGTATTGTATTGCCTATACGCACGCATCTGTGGAAAAAGCGAAACAAGAAGGTGCATTATGATGGGACGTCGTATAGGATCCTATTTTGGTTGGGTGGCAGTGATTGCCATTATTGCAGGCCTTGTGTATGGGCTGATGAGTGGAACTTTCAGTACCTGGGGAGCACCTCGTGTTGGAGAAGGTTCTGTGATGAAAGAAAAACGGCTAGACACAGATGAGGCTATCACGAAAGAGATGAATGCTCGTTTTAAAAAAGTGAAACAGTCTGCAGAAAAACTCATTACCAACGAAGATGGGAAAATGGTATTGCATCATAAATATGGTACTACTGTGATTCCTGACAAGGCGGAACGCATCGTAGTCATCCGTATGGAAGACCCTATGTATGCCTTAGGGGCGCCTATGGTAGGGGCTTACAATCGAGATAACTTTTATTTACACAATGAATTAGAGGCCCGAGGTGTACAGCACATCAGTATCAATGAGGAAACGAAGACCATCAATTTAGAGCAAATTGAAGCGTTAAAACCAGATTTGATTATTATGCGAGACTCCTTCACTCGTAGCACCTTTGATGCGTTGAGCAAAATTGCGCCGACCGCAGCTTTTGAATTACAAAATGCGGAGCGTGCCTTGCTGACAATTGGTATGGTATTACATCGTGAGAAACAGGCAGAAGCAAGATTACGCCAGTATTATAATCATGTGAAAGAAGCTCGTATGGCGATCAAATCTCGCATTGGCGATAGTCCGTTGGCCTATATTCGGGTTATGAAAAAAGAAATACGGTTGTATCCGTATTCCTCCAGTGTGAATAGTCGATTTATTTTTGATTTGTTAAATATTACGCCGGATACGGAATCGTTGGCCTTAGATGGTAAAGCAAATAATGCTGTATCTCATGAGATGCTTCCAGACATCGATGCAAAGTATTTGCTTGTGAGCTCTGCCTACGGGGCAAGTAATCGGATGACTACCGATCAAGTAGGGAAAGAACTAGAAGATATACAGGCCATGGAGATTTGGCACACCATTCCAGCAGTACAGGAAGGACATGTACATGTGGTGACGAATCAGGTGTGGAGTTCCCATGGGATAATAGCTAAAGAACGGGCGATCGACGAACTTCGAGCTTGGTTAGCTCCATAAGATAGTCTGAGAGAGAGCAAGGAAAGAATGCGACACATTCCTCCGCAAACTGATCCTACGGTAGGTTTGCTCCGGAATATGTCGCATTCTTTTTGCGTTAGCGGATAAAAAATTTTATGGAGCTAACTAGGGGCTCTCAGGGGGCGTTTAGATGGATTTGCTCATTAATTTTCTTTGTTCTGTTGTGGCAGGTATAATTAGTAGTTATATTTGCAAATGGTTGGACAGAAGATTTAAAGGCAACTAACCCTAAAGAGTTAGCTTCTCTATAAAAAAGCAAAACCCCCACGGCGGCAACCGTGGGGGTTTGTTGTTCATATGTGGAACTCATTAATTTTGTATCATTATTATAACATAGTTACATATAAAATGCAACACAATGAAAAAGCCTAACGAATAAGGTCTGACACACCTTAGCACGTTAGGCATTTTCAAGTTTCCATTTTCTTGAGATGAGCCTAACGCCTTCGACACGTTGGTGGCTCTTCTTTTGTTATGTTTAGTATAACA
>CAUUIH010000050.1:0-9876 GCA_963545165.1 uncultured Veillonella sp. | reverse complement strand
GTCCTTTTGCTCTGCTAATTGAAATAGCAATAATTTTTGCGTCCATTTTATCTCCTTAGATTATTATATTCAAAATTACCTATATAGTCTCTATTATAACACGTTTACGCAGTAAATCTATAATAAAAAACACGTCATCTTGAAAAATAATTTTTATATTTTTCTATAGAGACGTGCTCTTGCTTTCAGTAACATTTACCGCGAAAGCAATTATTCTTTTGTAGTTGTAGTACCTAGTCCGTTAAAGACCATATTTAATACGACAGCCAAGATACTACCAAAGGTGATACCACTTTCAAAAATAATCTTCGCAGCTGGTGGAAAATTATGATAAAACTGTGGCGCCCCAATAGGAATCATAGCCACACCAATACTCAAGGCTACAATCATTAAGTTATGATTATTTTCGTAATCTACCTTTCCCAAAGAACGAATACCACTAGCAATAATCATACCAAACATAGCAATCCCTGCACCTCCAAGCACCGGGCTAGGAATGGATGCCACTACAGCAGCTAGCTTAGGAAACAATCCTAAGACCATTAAAATCACACCTGATGTAGCAACTACGAAACGGCTTTTTACATTTGTGACCGCAATCAATCCAATATTTTGAGCAAAGGCTGTATAGGGGAAGCTATTTAAAAAACCGCCTATGCATGTGGATAGACCATCTGCTTGTAAACAAGAGCTTAATGTTTTCTTATCTACTTTTTTGTCTACAATTTCGCCTATGGCAATGGCATCTCCCGTAGTTTCTACCATACATACAGACATAACCACAAGCATTGCAATAATAGAGCTTACATCAAAAGTAGGCATACCGAAAGCAAGTGGTGTCACTAAGCCTAACCAATCCGCCTGACTTACCTCAATAAAATTCACTTCCCCTAACGCATAGGCAATGATAGTACCGCCTAACAAGCCAATGAGAACTGACAAATTACTTAAAAATCCTTTGGCAAATCGGTTCACTAACACTACGATGAGTAATGTTAATCCTGCTAGCCACAAATTGGTAGCACTGGCATAGTTTGGATCTGTTGGATTGACACCAGCAATCCACATAATTGCTACGGGCATTAAACTAATACCAATAATCGTAACGATAGTCCCTGTTACCACAGGTGGAAATAATCGAATGAGACGACTAAAATACGGAGCGATGAAAAAGGTAAATAGCCCCGCCACTATAATAGCGCCATACACAGCTGGTAAGCCATGCTCTGTTCCGATAATAATCATAGGCGCTACCGATGCAAAGGTAACTCCTTGAATCATAGGAATGCGTGCCCCCACTGGTCCTACCCCTAAGGTTTGAATCAGTGTGGCAATACCACAGGCGAATAAATCCGCATTAATGAGGCGAATTAAATCCTGTGTAGATAAGCCTAATGCATTTGCTAGAATGATAGGAACAGCAACCGCTCCTGCATACATAGCCAGCACGTGTTGCAATCCATAAGAAAACAACTTAGATAGGGGTAACATTTCGTCAACTGGATGCACCTGTTTAGCAATTTCGCTCATGTCATCTCTCCATTCATTACTACAGCATTAAGAAGTTGTACTAATTACAATACCATTATATTAAATCATAACTTATATAATTTGTCAAAAAATTAGCCTACTCTATGACGAGTAGGCCAATGCTTATTTACCTTTGTATTCTTTTACAGAAGGATTGTGGTCTTTCATTGCTTGTTCCAAACCAAAGATAACCATCTCATTCATGTAGGTACGCAATTCGTCATTGTGCACTTTCTCAGCATGACGGGCTAAAATCCCTAAGAACTCTTCTTTATACATGTTCACTTCATTGGCAGGTACATACCGATGAGTATTCAAATAATTTTGGTAATCTGCATATAAATTATTTAATACTTTTCTTCCATAGCTATCTTTTTTCCAGCGATGACTTTCAATATAAAAGTTTTTCCGCACATTCATATAATATAATGCATTAATCACATCCAATTGTCCCGCAGAAATTACTTGATGTGTTTGTAATTCAAACAATTGTTTACTATGATCTTGACCGAAGTTAGCAAAGGTATCCACCACTTGCTTGACTTCCCAGTTTGGACTTTCCACTGTAATATTAGCTTGTATATCTGAAATAACTTGTAATCCTTCTTGCTCTGGTAACATTAACGGATCTTGTGCCGCATACGCCGTTTGACCTAAGGCCATCACACCTACCATAACAGCTCCTAGTATCCAACGTTTACTTTGTGTTTTCATACAAAGCTCCTTTCAACCATTGATATAACTCCATTCATTTTGATTCTATACCCTTATTATACAGATTTCATCTTTTTTATTCAACGTGTAATTTTATAGTGAACGCATCTTTGTGAAAGTCTTTTATCTTGACTTTTATCCATCCATCAAGTACCATAAGAATAACTATGATAATATCTATCATTATCAAATCTTTGTGATGGAGGTGTCCATGAAATACTTTGAATTTGAACCACTGCCGTATTCTGATTAAGCCTTAGAGCCAGTCATCGACAAAAAAACACTCACATCTTTGTATACTGATGTATACAGTCATTCCGTATCTCAACTTAATGAGCTAGTAGAAGACTTCCCTGACCTTCGTTTTGGTCATATCGACTGCCTACTAGGCGGCTTGAGCCATGTACCACAAGAGATTCGCCAAGACATTCAGTTCTATGGTGGCGCCTATAAGAATCTAACCTTATTTTTGCACATCTTGGCAAGCCCTAATACAAGTACCATCAATGGACCTGTCAAGGATGCTATCGACCGAACTTTTGGATCCTTGGAAACATTCCAACAGCAATTTACAGAGACGGCTCGCGCTCATGTCGGTAATGGTTGGACTTGGCTTGTAATCAACCCAGACAACACTCTTTCTATTACGTCCACAGAAGAGCAAAACAATCCCATTATGAATATGCAAACTGCCATCTTGGGCATCAGCTTATGGGACTACATGTACGCTCATTCCAATCGTGAAGAATATATTAATACCTTCTTCACCATCGTGAACTGGAAGATTGTAAACCATATCTATGAAGAAACATTAAAAAATCCAAATCGCTTTGGACACGAATAAAAGAAATAAAAGCTGTCACCACTTCGCTGTGGATGACAGCTTTTTCTATTCTTCTGGTACGGTACCTACATGGACTGCTACAATGCCACCTGTAAGTTCAAAATACTTAGCATCTTGTAATCCCACATCTTTAAAAATTTGAAGAACACCGTCTTGCCCCACATAACGACGCAAGGATTCTGGGAGCCATGCATAAGAAGATTGATCTCGACTTAATTTCCCCAACACTGGCAAAATCTTTTCAAAGTACAAGTAATAGGCTTGCTTAAATCCAAACATAGTTGGCTTTGCTAACTCCAAAGTAACTACTTTGCCACCCGGTTTAACGACACGTTTCATTTCACGAATGGTTTGTTCTATACTTGGCACATTGCGCAAGGCAAAACCAGATACAGCCCCATCAAAAGAATTACTTTCATAGGGTAAGTCCATAGCATCACCTTGGGTCAAGTTCACTCGATCCGTATAGCCTTCTTTTTCCAACCGATTTTGTCCAACTGCTAACATTTCAGGACTAAAGTCGAGTCCCTCCACATGCAAAGATGGAATTTCTTGTAATGCTGTTTTCGTCAACATACAGGTACCACAAGCAATATCTGCCAACCGCATACCTTCTGTTAATTCTAATTGATTGATAGCAAATCTACGCCACCGTGCATCTTGGTTAAAGCTCAACAATGTATTCATCACATCATAATGCTTCGCAATATGAGAAAACACATCTTGCACGTAGGCTTTTTTATCATCATGTGTTTTAAATTCCACAATATACCTCCAGTTATTTATACTGCTATCCATTATACACGAATGGGTGAGGATATTCCATAATTTGTGATTTTTTTCTCTTGCCAAAAGTATATATTCCGTTTATAATGTCCTTATGTCTTTTATGAGTAGATATTTGTACTCGATTTTAAGCATTTATAAGTATAAGGAGTTTTCTATGAGGGCATTATTTCAATTCATCAATAAATTTAGCCTCATCCAGCAAATCTGCGTAGGCCTCTTAATCGGTACCGGTATTGCCGTATGGTCCCCTGAAAATGCGGTGAAGTTATCTTTATTGGGAACTATTTTCGTAGGTGCACTAAAGGGTGTGGCACCGGTATTAGTATTTTTCTTAGTCATTGCAGCAGTCAGCCGTCATCGTTCTGGTCAAAAAACTGGCATGAAATCTATTATTGTATTATACTTGATTGGAACATTTGCAGCCGCTGCACTTGCTGTAGTAGGTAGTTTCTTATTCCCTACTACTTTATTATTAACCTCTTCCCCAGCAGATACGGCTCCTCCTAGTGGCATTACAGCCGTGTTATCTACATTGTTGACAAACATTGTGGAAAACCCTGTGAAAGCTATCTTAGGTGGTAACTATATCGGCATTCTTGGCTGGGCTTTATTATTCGGTTTTGCACTTCGTCATGCAGCCAATGAGACAAAAGATGTAATGGCTTCCATCTCTGATGCGATTACACTAGCTGTACAATGGATCATTAAATTCGCACCACTTGGAATCATGGGCTTAGTCGCTCAATCCATCGGTGAAAATGGCTTAGGCGCTTTACTAACGTATGGTAAATTATTATTAGTTCTATTAGGATGTATGTTTGTAGTTGCTTTAGTTATTAACCCAATTATTGTAGCTATCATGATTAAGCGTAATCCATACCCATTAGTATTCCGTTGTCTACGTGAGTCTGGTGTGACAGCATTCTTCACTCGTAGTTCTGCTGCCAACATTCCAGTCAATATGGATTTGGCAAAACGTTTAGGCATTACACCTGATACGTATTCCATTTCCATTCCACTAGGCGCTACTATCAACATGGCTGGTGCAGCCATCACTATTACTGTTATGGCATTGGCTGCTGTATCTACATTAGGTATTCAAGTAGACTTAGCAACAGCGATTTTGCTTAGTGTGATTGCAACGATTTCTGCATGCGGTGCTTCTGGTGTAGCTGGTGGTTCCCTATTATTGATTCCATTAGCTTGTTCCCTATTTGGTATTTCCAACGATGTAGCTATGCAAGTGGTAGGTGTAGGTTTCATTATCGGCGTTATCCAAGACTCCACTGAAACAGCTTTAAACTCTTCTACAGATATCTTATTTACAGCAGCTGTAGATTATGCACGTCACGGCTACCCAGCAGACAAAGTATAAAAGGATACTTCATACTTAGTGTTTGAAAGGTCTACTTGTTCTTTGGTATGGGATGCCCAATAGAATATGCAATACTGTATAGCTTAAGAATGTAAGCTACAAGGACTGGTACCATCTGTACCAGTCCTTTTGTTATCTGTTCTATCATAGATATTTTATAGTTCTATACTATATCTTAACTTTATCATACGTATTGGCTCTGTAATATTTTTCAGCCATAGGAAGCTTTAAAAACTAGAGGCAAGTTGACCCTATCGTTCAACTTGCCTCTAGTTTCTTTTATGTATCTTATCTAGTTCGTAGATTTCCTCTACCTTTCATTATACCCCAGTATATCCATGTACTACATTCGGTTTCACCATGAATGTTGGCAATACTGCTTCTACTAATTGGCTTAATTTCTGTGAAAGTTCCTCTTTCGTATATTTCACACCATGCGGTACTTGTACGTCAAACCCAATCTTTTTATTTTCTACATCTATACGAATATCATATAAAGAGAAACTTTCATCATAGGCTTGAATCACTGATACTAAACGTTGTTGTAAAGCTACTGTTTGCTCATTTACAACGATTGGATCCATATGGATGGTCAATTTTAACTGCAATTCTTTCAGAGCTTGTCGTTCCACACGATCAATCATATTATGGATAGTCATCGCGTCTTGTTTTGCATCTACTTCCACATGAATGGACGCATACTCATTCCCTGGACCATAATCATGAATCATTAAATCATGAGTCCCTAAAATACCAGGCTTAGATTCTACGAAATCAATAATTTCTTGTACACGTTCTGATGTAGGTTCAAACCCTAATAAACGGTCTGTTGCTTCTTTCAACACTTCAAAACCAGCTTTTGCAATGATAAGTGCCACAATGAGACCTAAATAGCCATCCACGCTTAATTGGAATATACCCCCCAGCAATAAACCGATAGCAATGGCCGCAGTCGCCCATACATCAGATAAGGCTTCTTTCCCATTAGCACGCAAAATAGGAGAATCAATGCGATTACCAATGGAACGCAAAAAGAAGGACAACCAAATTTTTAAAGCCATAGCACCTAACATCACAGCTAGTGCAGACGTAGAGAACTCTACTACCTCTGGATTCATAATATGTTCAACTGCTTCAATACCTAATTGGGCAGCTACTACAAACAGTAATATAGAAAAACCGATGGATAATAGATATTCCATTCGACCATGTCCGTATGGATGCTCTGCATCTGCTTTACGTCCCGATAATTTAAAACTTAAAAAGGATACTAACGACCCACCTGCATCAGCCACATTATGAATAGCATCACTGATCATAGCAATGGAGCCAATAAGAAAACCAATAATCAGTTCCCCTAAACAAACTAACACATTTACCATAATACCTGTAATACTTGCCATAATACCATATTGTTGTCGTACACTCGTATCTTTTACTTCATCTTTATTTTTTACAAATAAACGGATTAATACTTCTGTCATACTACACCTCTTACATCCATATAACATATACATACAATTCTACTTCACTCTAAAATACTATATCTGAAAGGTAGTTTCTTCATTCTCATTTGCTTTCTCATTATATACCATTATCAAACTATTATCAACTATATTTTTAAATGAGAACAGAAAATTTAAAAACTGTAGTGACAGATTACCCCATCACTACAGTTTTTTATTATATATCTTATTGATAGATTACCATTTATTTTCGTAGAACACTTGTGTCCACATAGAAACCTCTGACAATGTTGGATGTGGAGCCATGGCCTCACCAATGGAGATAACAGATTGCGGATCCAAGTACCGTGTCAACCCTTGTGCACGTAGTTCTTTTGTTGTATCAGAACCAATTTCCTCATGAACAGGTACTAGTTGTACTTCCCCACTATTCATTAAATGTACATATGGTTGGAACAAGATCGATGCTTGTGGTCCCACGATATGAGCCCCTAATAGACGGTTCGTAGCTTTGTCTACCACGACTTTGATAAACCCATCGTGTACATCTCCTTTATCAATACCAAGAGCCATACCTTTAGCAGAGTTAGAATAATGATTGATGCCAACGCCTACATCATAGCCAGCTTCTTTTGCTTCCGCTTCTGTCATGCCGATGCGACCTACTTCTGGGTAGGTGAAAGTCACCATAGGAATCAAATCATAGCGTGCCCAGCGATAATCTGTTGGAGATGTAGCACGATATAAGTTATGAGAGATAATATCTCCTTCATAGTTAGCGCGATGACGGAAGGCTGCATTACCATTGACATCACCTAAAGCATACACACCTTCTACAGATGTTTCTAAGAATTCATTGGTTTTAATCCAGCCACCTGGTAATTGTTCAATATGAGTATTTTCTAGATGCAAATCTTCTACAGATGGAGCGATTCCAGTAGCCACCAAAATTTCGTCTACACGGATTTCAGACACCTCACCTGTAGTACGGTTTTTCACAGTGATCACTTTGTCACCATTGTCCACACGTACATTATCACATACAGTATCTGTTAATACATTCACCCCGATAGCTTTCATCTCTTTTAAAATATGAGCGGAAATGGCTTCATCTTCTTTTGGCAATAAACGCACATTACGTTGGATCAAAGTGACTTCTGTACCTGCTGCGGCAAAGACCCCAGCAAATTCAGTACCGATAGGGCCACCACCAAATACAGCTAATCGTTTATATGGTGTTTTCGGATATTCATCACCAAATAATTTCTCACTAGTAATGTATCCAGCTTCTTCCAAGCCGTCCACATGATTCACTTTAGAATGACCACCGGTACCAATGATAATCGTCGGCGCTGTAATCTCTTCTGTTTTTGTACCATCTTGTAATGTTACATATAATACTTTATCGCTTACGAATGTAGCTGCTCCATGGTATACATCAGCATTGTCAAAGCTTTCATAAAACTCTTTGACCCCTTTGCTTTTATTAATCGCTTTCCATACACGTTCGCTCACAACATCCCAATTTAATGTAGGGGTAACGGTCTCTACGCCAATTTTTTTCCAACCATGACTTTCATGTACCACATCAGCTGCGGTAACCATTACTTTTGTAGGGATACAACCGCGTGTCAAACAAGTACCACCAAAACCTGTTTTTTCAATAACAGCTACTTGTTTACCTGCTTTTAATGCGGCATCCGCTACTAAGCTGGCACCACCGGTACCAATTACAATTACATCATATTGTTTCATTTACCTCATCCTTTCTACACTAATGGATAATCTTTATTCTTTACTATATAGTATATCATACATCGACTAATTTAGATATGAGAATTTTTACTATTTTCCACTAGCGATAGAATCTAATAATTCAATATATGTTTCTTTTGTTAAGGGAGCTTCAAAGTTTTCTAGAATCTCTTCCGCTACCTGTGCTTCATCATATAACAAATCAACAATAGTCATGGCTAAGGCTTGAGCCGTTTTAATATAGGCTACATCTGGTACGGTAATATTGTATTCTGCACTATGGAGCACTCCTTCAATACATCCCACCCAAGGATGGATAACAGGCATCAAGTGGGATACATCCCCCATATCTGTACTGGCCGTCATATGTACACGTTGACGCACATTGTCAGCACCAAATAAAGGTTCCGAATTAGACCGCAATAGATTGTTCATATCAGGATTATCTCGCATTGGTAAATAGCCTGGTAGATCATGAATAACACAAGTAGCACCCACTGCATCACCACCGGCTTTTAAAGCACGATTCACACGTTGATTGCCATCCACAATGGCTTGTATATTAGAAGCGCGCACATAGCTTTCTACTTGCACATAATCTGGTACACAGTTTACCAAGGTCCCCCCTTGATTAATGATAGGATGGAAACGGAAGTAATCGCTTTCTTTGAAAGTCTCACGAATGGCATGCACTCCCATTACCCCCATCAAAGCTGCATTTAATGCATTAATTCCTTCATGAGGAGATGCCGCCGCATGAGCAATTTTACCATGGTATTCAATCAGTTTTGCCACAAATCCATTAGAGGTGCTGCCTAAATTCATTTCTCCCGTAGGCGTGTCCGCTGTTTCCACATGCATTTGCATCGCCATATGGATATCATCAAAAGCGCCTTCATAAATAAGCTGTTGCTTACCACCTAAATATTTAATGGTTCCTTTTTCACGCAATGTATTGCGATAATCCACTTCTATCATCTCTTCTGCTGGGACCGCAAATAAAACTACATCTCCACCCAAGGCTTCCATAACGCCTTCTGCTTGTAAGCCCATAGCTACTGCAAATAAATTAGCAATTTGCACATTATGTCCGCAACAATGAGCCGCTCCAGTTAATGGATCTGCTTTTGGATGACGATGACAGACGATGGCATCTAGTTCACCAATCATGGCGACCGTCTTCTTAGATTTGCCACCTTGTAAACGACCTTTCACCCCTGTAATGGCATGACCCGTTGTAAAAGGAATCCCTAACTCTGTAAACATATCTTGTACTTTTTGAGATGTTTTATGTTCTTTGTACCCCAATTCTGGTTCATCCATAATGGCGCCCGCCAATGCGCGCAAGCGATCTTGTCCTGCTACAATAGCATCACATACACGTTGTTTTACTTCTTCTTTCG
>CAUUIH010000049.1:0-9945 GCA_963545165.1 uncultured Veillonella sp. | reverse complement strand
TTGCTTCGCTTCGCTAGGTGGCACTTCTGTGAAAGTATCTGTCAAATCCGCCAATCGGTTCACCACATGTTGTACCTCTGCCAATTGGTCGTTGAATTGTTTTGCCAATACACCAGCATCTTCCAAATCTTTAGGCTCTATCAATTTAATTTGCACATTAGCAGATGCACGGTTCGCATAGATGCTTAGGGCTTCGTTCATCAACTTTTCGTTCTGTACAGGCCAACGATAGTTTACAATCCGTCCCCACGGTTTACTATGGGTATCGGCGATACGGTTCGTTCTAGAATAAGCCTGAATGAGCAAAGCCCCTTTCAGTGTACGATCCACATACAATGTATTCATCTGTGGCGCATCGAATCCGGTTAGTAATTGATCTACTACGATGACAATATCCAAATATTGACCATCTCTGGCAGTACGATTCAAGCGTGTCGTCAAATCTTGGGTATATCCAGACACGTCTTCAAGTCCAAAATTTGTGCCAAATAGCTTGTTATAGTGATTCATCGCCCGTAGTAATCCATTATTCGTATCTAGTTGGGTGTCGCTATTATTCGTACTAGCACTGAACGTACCCCCCACTTTCAAGGTAAATTCATTACGCGCTGCTCGCTCTTGGTTCACTCTTTCAAATTCATCAAAGTACATCATCGCCATCGGTGTACTAGGGCGATTACCACCTACATGGGTGGTCAACATAGCATTGTACTTGCCCTCTACAGAACGATTTCTCCAATTGGTAAAGATGTCTTCCACCACCAAACGGACGTGGTCCTTGTTGTTATCGTAGAAACTTGGCTCGATCATATCATCCATGTCATCTGGAGTGAGGTTGTTAATACGATGCTGGATGTCTGCCTCCGACCAATTCGGACGTGTATGGCAATAGAAAGCCGGCAAGTAATGCTCTTTCATATTCGTTTCGTCAATGGTCGTCTCAAAGTCCACCTTAAAGCCCAATACGTTTTTATCTGCAATGGCTTCTCGAATGGTATAGGCATGAAGCAATTCGCCGAATACTTCTCGTGTTTTCGTTGTATTTTTTCCTGCCACTTCATCAAACATCGGTGTCCCTGTATACCCTACCCAAGCAGCACCTTTAAATACCTTTTGTAACTCATCAAAGCTGTCACCACCCGTAGAGCGATGGGCCTCATCGACGATGAACACAAAATTTTTCTTTGGTAATGTAAAGTTTTTTCGTTGGATTAACTTCGTCAATTTTTGTACAGATGTAACGATAATGCCATTTCCTTTTTCATTCAGTTTACGTTTCAGGACATTTGTATTTTCTGTGCCACCTACGGCATCAAACTGTCTACCATCTACATCGATAGTCCCTTCTGGATCATAGGCCTTGTAGTTTTCTTCTGTTTGTTTCGTCAAGGCAATACGGTCCACCACGAACACTACTTTATCTACATGAGGCATACGGCTCGCAAGCCATGCTGTTTTAAAGCTAGTAATGGTTTTACCAGATCCTGTAGTGTGCCAAATATAGCCCAATCTATTGATAGGCAATGTAAAGTCCGCTTGTTTTAATTGATTTAATACGGCTTTGGTAGCATACACTTGGTATGGTCGCATGACTTTGAGCATTTGTTTGTTCTTTGTACCATCTAAGATAGTAAATTGTGTAGACATTTGGTGCGCCATGGGAATACTGAGGAATAAATCAGAGAACACTTTCCAATCTCTTACGACCTTGTTAGTTTCTGGATTTTGCCACTGAAAGGAAAAGTCCTTATTGAACATCTCTGCCGTCGTGTTCGCCATGTATTTAATTTGTGTAGGTGTCATACCCACTAAGATTTGAACAGTAGAAAAAATATCGCTGTACTGCCGTTCTTCAATGTATTGCTGCATTTGGTTTAATGCTTCATTGGCATCGTGTCCCGACGCTTTTTCCTCGATTTGGATGACAGGTAAGCCATTAATTAGTAGGGTCGTATCGAAACGACGTTCTGGACGTCCTGCCACCTTAGGAGACCGTTGTACTTGTGTGACCACTTGGTATACTGTATTGCCCGCACCAATTTGTTTTTGGTCGAATACGGTAAGGTACACATGACGTCCATCATCTAAATCTACTTCTACTACGGATATACCATTCACACCATACAGAAACTGCCCTGCTAGGTAAGGCGTATATAACTCGTTAATCACTTTTTGGACTTGCTTAAACTCTGTATCGCTTAAAGGCTTATCTAGTTTATCTTGGTTCAAGTGATACAAAATCCCCCGAAAGTTTTCCCACATCGCTTCTGTCGTTTTAATATGCGGTTCATATTTCCACAGTTTACTTTTATAGACCAAATTTGATCCATACGGAGCTTGGTGTTCGTTGACATCTTGTGTCAATGTAATTGTACCGGTAGTCAATTGCTCTACTAATTGTCGTTCAAAATCCGATTCGTATAGTTTTGTCATATCTTACACCCCCTGTAACATGGCGACTCTTAATGTAAACATATTATGTGCTACTCGTTGTTGTAAGGAGCGCACTCGTAATTCCTTGTAATACACATCGCCGATTAATCGTTGTATGTCTAGCGGTGGTAACTTCGGCAGCTCTATGTCTTTCAATAGTTTTAAACTGTAGCGAATGACTTGGCTGCCTTGCAAGTTCTGTTGGAATTGGCGTTTAATACTTGGATGCTCGTTTATAAGGTACATCATGTATTTTAAGTCAATCTGTTTAGAGGTAGGCACCATACGCACATAGTTCTGTGTGAAAATATATCCCTCGTGGTCTTTACCGACGATAGTCGCTTCCCCAGAGATAGCACTAAATAGCAAATCTCCTTCTTCTAGTAAATCCCCTGTGAAAATCGTTTTAATTTGCTTCCGATCTTGTCGTTCACCAGGCACACCATGTATATCTTCATACAATTCATTTTGCCCATATAGCGTATATGTTTGTGCCTCTCCTGTTATATCTTCGTCCAAGCGATATTGAGATACCCCCGTATTACTATGAAATAAGTCTTTAATACATACCATAGAAACCATCTCCTTTTCTCCATTTTGCATTTAAAAAAATTACCGTGGATAACTTATGACCTAAGTATACACGGTAATTTTAAAAAATGCAAGTGCGATAATGTAATTTTTAAAAATTATTTTCTCTTATCTTATCTATCCTTTATGAATGTCCTTCTGTAACTCAATTTCAGCGTTGTTAATAATCTTCATTCTAGCATCTTCTTCTTTTGACAACTCTATTCCCATCTCTGTTAATCCTTTTATATCTAACTCAGATAGCAGATTCATATATAACTGTCTATCACTTTTATTAATAATAATAGGGGCAATTCCTTGCTGAAGACAAGAATGAACAATTAAAGCCCTACCAATTCTTCCATTACCATCAAAAAATGGATGTATTCGTTCAAATCGCAAATGCTGCTCCATGATAGTTTCTATTTTTTCTTCCATAGTAGTAGAGTGATTCAGTCTATATTCTAATGTATCACACCAGTTTTTTAATTCTGATTGCACTAAATAAGGCTCTGTAGGAGTAAAATCAGCACCTATGATTATATTATGAATAGTTTTAAATGCTCCCGCATCTTCTCTAATATCTTGCAATAAATAGCTATGGGTATCTTGTATTAGTTGAATGGTAATTTCCCTAGGATAATTCTCTGTTAAGAATCCCATATATTTCTTATAGTTTTTGACTTCATAAAATTCACGTTCATTCATTGCTTTAGGAATGATACCATCCAATAAAATACGTTTAGTTTCATATTGTGTCAGTGTATTACCTTCAATGGCTGTGCTATGATGAGCCATTCTAACTAGCAAATCATCTAAATAACTATATGAAAGTTTCAAACGAATCACCGCCTCAATACACATTTTTTATGCATCTGTTTTAGACAACCACAGCTTTTCAATCCCAAGTCCAATAGCCACACTTAATGCAATGACGCAGATTTCAAATATGGACGGCGTAATATACACTAATGGACTGCCTGTAAATGCTGGCAACGCTTTCCCTGCCCAGACTTTCACAATGTCTGGAATGTATCCACCAAATAGGATATGTGCATTAGTTGCCACCCACCATACTGCCATCACTACGATAGCCGTCACACGAGGCCATAAAGCTGTGCGACGTGGATATAGGTATAGAACCATACTACCGATGGTGGTAAGCATCATGAGCACTACTCCGATATATAGGCTAGCAATAAGTCCTGCAAAACCCTGTGCATCTAAGGATGCTTGGATGATAGGATCCTCTAGGTTTAGATACATCACATCTCCTAAAAATAGCATCGGTAATGGCAACGCATAGGTAGAGATGTTAAGCACTGTATCGATAAAGTAATGACGTTCTTTGCGCGCCATCCAACAATCCAATAGTTTTGCCGTACCAATCATGAGTGCCACTACAACTAACATGGTCAACACCCAAACTAGCATGACATAGATAGGTTCTTTCGGCAAGGTAAATGGCAATACACCATTACCAAAGAAAAAGAATAGATTCCACCAAAGCCAAGCGTACGTATAATGTCCTTTCCCTAAATGAAAGTCAAAC
Source organism: uncultured Veillonella sp. (assembly GCA_963545165.1). Classification (GTDB taxonomy): domain Bacteria; phylum Bacillota; class Negativicutes; order Veillonellales; family Veillonellaceae; genus F0422. The sequence continues at coordinate 5,390 of CAUUIH010000049.1, read as the reverse complement.
TGTCCCACCAATCTTGGCACCGCTTTCAGCCCCAAAGGAATCCCCAAAGAGGCAATGACAAACATGATAATACTGGATGTATCGAACTGTCCTAAGCTAAATACCAAGCTAAGAGGGATAATCCAGAGCATGGACCAGCTATAAAATTTTATATAACTTCTCATATTACACCTCTGTATGTTTCCCACCTGCTAATGCCAACACCAAGGACAAGGTCACTTGGCAATACATGATAATGGCAAACACCACATCACGACCGATAGTAGATAGGTTCCACAACCAAGATAAATCTAAATTGTTGAACACCAAGAATGTACCACCTTGTACTAGTGCCCAAGCTAATACGTATATACAAATCGGTATCCTAATAGCCTTAGGTCCAAAACCACTTTCACTAGAACGCAAATAAAAGATAGGAATGAATAAAGATAGCACCCCGTAGCTCACCCCTGCCACCATGGCACTCATCCCCGTGTGAATTGTATATGCCCCTAGAGGAATCAATATAAAAAATATACTCATATACACCGTGCGTTGCACTACATCTTGTATGGTTGACATATAATTTCCTTTCTACACTAAATTTATCTTATCGTTTTTTTCTATGCACAATTGCCGCATCTAGTAGTTTTTTCTTCCGTTCTTCTATATATAGCTTATAGAATTCTTTTTGTTCTACTGATGCAGGCTCAATCGATTCAATCAAGGTAAAAATTTCTTTCATCTCAATTCTTTGCGTAATAGAATCCAAGGAACGCTCTAATTGCTTATTAGGGTATTCCATTAAGACCTCATACATATTCGCTTTTTTTCCATCTATTGTCACTGCAGAATTAGGAAACCTATAAATTCTTTCATTTAATAACTCTACATTACTTAGTATAGCCTTCAATAATTCTATACTAGCTGATGGTAGCAATGTAGAGCCACAATCATATACAGGAGCTAACTTCCATATATGAGTATTCTTATTTACTAAAAACCCCCAATTCCCATTATGCCTGTCAAAATTTCCAATTAAACTATCAACGACAAACATATCCCAAAACCGCTCTTCCACTAATATAGGGTCAATTCGATCTTGTTCATAAATGCAGAATAAAATATCTGATAAATCTTTACTATATCCATTACTTTCACTAGTAATTACGGTATTTTTTAAAGACGCAAAATCTCTAAACTCCTCATCATCTGCAACAAAATCTTTGCAAGCAACAACAATTTTTGTTTTATTTGCCTTTTTATAAATACCTAACTCCGTCTGTTGCGCAGGGATTGATAATAAATTATATATACTGCTAGAAATATGTTCATTAACACAGCCATGTGTATATGAAAGTTCTCCTTTATTTTTTGATGCTGGTGGAAATTTTAACAAATACTGTTCCTCACCAATGTAAACCCCTAATTTATTACCATTAGCTCCACCATAAGTTTTAAATGTATTTATTTTACAGCGAGTAAAATCTCTCATATTATCACCAAATATATTTTTCTCTTAAATAATTTGCCTCTTCTATAGATATTTCATAATTATGTTGAGCTATATTGATGGAGCCATAAAGTTCATCTAACCACACATCAACGTAATCACCATTTTCCATAGCCTTTTTCAGACTTTGTATATCATTATATAAATAAGTAGGCAACAATTCTTCATTGATCATACAGCTATGCTCCTTACTTAAATTAAAACTATCTCTACCTATAGTATAACAAACATTCCCCATCTTATAAATACATACATCATTTCAATTTTACAAACAAAAAAGCACCCTTACGGATGCTTTTTGTATGTTATGCCACAACTGCTTCTACTTCGATGCAGTCATCGTTTGTTGTTTTAGGTTTTTCCAATAATGGAGTCATGCTATACATACCCACGCCTAGTGTGAACAAGTTGTGAATCCATGCAGTGGAGCTAGGAGGCATTACGCCCAACACGCCCAATCCTACAAGGCCACCATTCACGCCTACGATGGAGTTATAGTTGATTTTAATACGATCCATTAATTTCATGGAAATACGACGTAAGTCAACGATGGCAGTTAAGTTATCGCTAGACACGGTAACATTGGCGATTTTTTGTGCAATTGGTGCACCTTCATTCATACCAATACCTACATGTGCTTCAGATAATGCCAAGGAATCGTTGATGCCGTCCCCCACCATCATCACTGTGTAGCCTTCTTCTTTTGCTTTGCGAACATAATCAGCTTTGTCAGTTGGCATAACTTCTGCATGTACTTCGTCAATACCAATTTCTGCTGCTACGCGCTCTGCATTTTTACGGCTATCACCAGTCATCATAACGATTTTCTTCACACCTAACTCATGAAGTTCACGGATAACATTTTTCGCTTCTTCACGTACTGGGTCTTTGATACAAATAACCGCAGATAGAACATTAGAAATCGCTAAATATAGATAGGAACAACCTTCTGGAAGGTTTTCAAATTTAGCTTCTTCTCCAGCTGGAACTGTTGTTTTTTCATCTTCAAAGATAAAGTGATGGCTACCGATGCGAACTTTACGGTTACCCACTTTGGATGCAATACCATGTGCCACAACATATTCTACTTTGGAGTGCATTTCTTTATGTGGTAAATGATGATCTTGTGCTGCGGACACAACTGCTTTCGCCATAGAATGAGGGAAATGCTCTTCCAAGCAAGCTGCTAATGTCAACATTTCATCTGCATCATTACCATTGAAAGGAATGATTTCTTGGAATACAGGTTCTGCTTTTGTCAAGGTACCTGTTTTATCGAAAACGATCATATCTGCTTCTGCGATGCGTTCCAAGAATTTACCACCTTTTACAGTGATACCACGGTTGGATGCTTCTTGCATAGCAGATAACACTGCCAATGGAATGGACAATTTCAATGCGCAGGAGAAGTCTACCATGACGAAAGATAAAGCTTTCATCAAGTTGCGAGTTAAGGCAAAAGTAGCAAATGCACCTAAGAAACTCACTGGTACTAATTTATCTGCCATGCGATATGCTTTTTGTTCCATACCAGATTTCATTTGTTCAGATTCTTCGATCAAGTTTACGATTTGCTCGAAACGAGTGTGTTTGCATGTAGTGCGTACTTCAAAGGAACATTGACCTTCTTCTACGACTGTACCAGCATACACAGATGTACCTGCATCACGGCGAACAGGTTCAGGTTCCCCAGTCATGGAACTTTCATTCACAAGAACAACGCCATCCACAACTTGTCCGTCCAATGGCACTACTTCGCCTTGACGAACCACTACGATATCGCCAACTTGTACTTCACCGATTGGTTTGCTTACTTCTACGCCGTCTACTAGAACCCAAACTTTATCTACGTTCAAGGACATGCTTTCAGCAAGGTTAAGTACGGATTTACGTAATGTCCATTCTTCCAAGATTTCGCCGATACCTAATAAGTACATCACAGCGCCCGCCGTGGAGTAATCTTTTTGTAACAATGCAGCACCGATAGCTACGCCATCTAGTACTTCTACAGTCAATTTGCGTTTCCACAATGTTTTGATAGCTGTACCGATGAACTTGATACCGTCGAACCAGGACCACGCTGCTGCGATAGGTGCTGGTAACACGATTTTCTTACCGATATAAAGCAATGTTTTATCGATCATCTCTTCTTTATAACGCTTGTTGACAAGGCGAGGTGAAAGTTCATGCAATGCTGGTGCATTGGCTAAATCCAAATCTTGCAATCCGAATAAAGCAGTTTTCACCGCACTTTCATCACCAGTATGTTTGATGATGATATCCCCAGAACGTGTGTAGAAGTTCGCTTTGGTAATGGCATCACAGGCCATCAATGTATCTTCGATATATTGAGCCTGTGCGTCATTAAACTTACGTCCTTCAATGCGTACATGAAGACGACAGGACAAGCGTTGCAACATTTTAAATTGCATCATGGATTATTTTCCTTCTGTTAACACTTCTTCGTCACGAGTTTCGTTGATTTCTTGTGCTTCAGCTAAGATGCTGTCTGTGGAAGCTTGTAATTTTTCAGTTGTTTTTAAGATGCTGTCTTTTGCACGAAGGCCTGCTGCTACTACGTTAGCATATACTTTGCGAGCATCTTTAGAAGTTAATACTTTCAAACCTACTGTGCCTAAAGCTAAACCAGCTGCGAATACATTAGCATCTCTTAAAGTTTCTTTTTTTACGTTGAACATTGTTAGTTCCTTTCTGTGAACTCCGTCACATTAATACATGATAATATAATACAGTTAAAAATCATAAAGATAAGAGGGGCCCGTGTTATCGAGTCCCTCTTACCAAACTTATGGTATCGAATTAGTTACTTTTCAGATTGCTCTTCGTGACCACCACAGCCACAACCGCACCCTGATTCGGATTCAGAAGAGGAACCACATCCTCCGCCGCATCCACCGCCGCAACCGCCAGCGCTTGTTGCGCTTTTATATACTCGGTATGCAACATAGAGAACAGCTAGTAAACCAATTGCGTATACAATAACACTATCCATAGTATACACCATCTCCTTCTCATTTTCAAGTACTTTTTGAAAATATTTTTGCGAATGAAACAAACCGCATAATATCAATGGATTTTGAAATAAAATTTTTCTCAATCTCAATTACAGAGTCTATTCACTATCATTATTGATTAGTCCAATCCAAAGGCACGACCAATATGAACGGCTAAGTATGCACCTACCCAAGCTAATGTACTAGTATATACAAATACCGCACCGAACCATTTCCAGGAGTCAGTTTCGCGTTTTAATACAGCCATAGTCGCTAAGCATGGTAAGTATAACAAGGAGAATACCATCAAACCTAAACCAATAGATGGTGTGAAGTCTGGATCGCTAGCCAAGAATTCTTCCAAGGATTTGGAATCGTCTTCACTTGCTTCGATCGCATAGATAGTACCTAATGTACTGATCATTACTTCTTTCGCCGCTACTGCCGCTACGACTGCGATGTTTACACGCCAGTTAAATCCAAGTGGTTCCATGACAGGTTGAATAAAACGTCCTAAGGAAGCAGCATAGGATTGTTCAATTTTTTCTTTACCTTGTTGAAGATCTAATTCTTTGATTTCGTCTTCTTCTGCTTTATGGTTTACATATAAAGTCCAAGCCACAGGATATAACTCTTCAGATTTCAATTCTTCAAAGTATGCAGGTTCTTCTACAGCTTCCTCTTCAGTTGCTTCAGCACCATCTTGTGTTGCTTCTTCTGCAGTAGCTTCTTCCTCTTCTTTTTCGTCGTCTTTATGCTGCTCTTCATCTAAGGCAAGCATTTGATCATAAATTTCAGAAACTTTATCTTTATCTTCATCATTTGCTAGTTGTGCTTCATCAAGAATTGCGTCAGCTTTTTGTTCATGCATAGCAGTTACTTCT
>CAUUIH010000048.1:0-9968 GCA_963545165.1 uncultured Veillonella sp. | reverse complement strand
GCAAGCTATCGTTCTAGTGCAGAAGAATTGTTGAATGATATCGATTCTGTTACATTGTTGGCAGCGGCTTTGAAATTGTTGACAAAAGAACCAGATACAACGCCTGTTAGTATTACAGAAGAAGCACCGCTTCGTGTACGCCGCCGTCGTGACAATGGACGTAGAGATGGCCGTCGCCGTGATGATCGTCGTAGAGATGGTCGCCGTCGTGATGACCGTCGTGATGGAGATAGAAGACGTTCCTCTCGTGATCGCAACCAACGTTCCAATGGTGGAGAACGCCGTTCCCGTGATGGACAAAAACAACAAAAACACCAAGGTAGCGGTTTCAAACCATATTTTAAAGACTAATATTATTAAGTAACGATATAAAATATTAATTAATTCTTATTATTGTTTATAATGAGAATTTCTGATATAATATAGTTAGAGTAATAGTATTTTAATCTCACAGTTAAGCTTCCAAGTGGAAAGGATGTGCTTTATGGATATTGCACAAAAATTGCGAGAAGAAGGTTATAAAGTAACGCCACAGCGTATTGCCATTTATAATGTTCTTTACGCAGAAAACAACCATCCCACTGCGGAAATGATCTACCAAAGTTTGCGGGAAGACCATCCAAGTATGAGCTTGGCGACTGTATATAAAACGATGGAGATTTTTGAACGCATTGGTATAGTTCGTGTCTTGGACTTGGGCGATGATTGTAGCCGATATGATTGGGATACAAGAAATCATCCACATGTACGTTGTACAATGTGCAATCGTATTAATGATTTGCATGATGTACAAGTAAATTGTCTAAGAGAAGAAGTGGCACGCCACAGTGAATATGAAATTACAGGACTTCATGTGTCTTTTGAAGGCATTTGTCCAGAATGTTTGCGTAAAAGCTCACATTAATTCATGATGGAAAAGAAATAGAGGATAATTGCTTATAGAAACAATTGTCCTCTATTTTTATGCCTGTAAAGAGATAGTTGTAACATGATATACTTACAAGTAAGATAATGAATTAGTAAGAGAAGGAGTTATACATGAGTCAATTAACAATCGGATGTCATTTATCCATTAGCAAAGGCTATTTACATATGGGGAAAGAGGCCCTCTCTATTGGGGCCAACACATTTCAATACTTTACAAGAAATCCCCGTGGCGGTAAAGCTCGTGCTTTTGACGAAGCCGATATGAAAGCCTTAGATGCATTTTTAAAAGAACATCAATTTGGCAAACTGTTAGGTCATGTACCGTATACATTGAATGCTTGTGCGGCGGATCCAGGGTTGCGTGAGTTTGCTAAGAATTCTATGCGAGAAGATTTGGAGCGCTTGGAATATTTACCAGGCCATTTATATAACTTTCACCCTGGTAGCCATGTGAAACAAGGTGTGGACCAAGGCATCGAATACATCGTGGATATGTTGAATGAAGTGATTTTCCCTGGCATGAAGACAACAGTGTTATTAGAGGCCATGGCAGGGAAAGGGACCGAGGTAGGTCGCAGCTTTGAAGAACTAGCACGTATCATTGACGGAGTAAAACATAAAGAATACATTGGCGTTTGTGTGGATACGTGCCATATCCACGAAGGTGGTTACGATATTATTGAAAACTTAGATGGCGTTTTGGAGGAGTTCGATCATTTTGTAGGCTTGGATAGAATCCATGCAGTGCATTTGAATGACTCCAAAAACCCTAGAGGCGCTCATAAAGATCGTCATGAAAAAATTGGAGAAGGTCACATTGGTATAGAGGCTATTGCTAATTTTATTACGCATCCTAAATTACGTCATTTACCATTTTATCTAGAAACGCCGAATGAGCTAGATGGATATGCGAAGGAAATCGCTATCTTACGGGAGATTTACGCAAACGAGGTGTAAGTATGCGCATACTACATACAGCAGACTGGCATTTAGGACGACTATTTTATAACGAACATTTAACAACGAATCAAGCCCATGTGTTGGAACACCAATTCTTTCCCATGTTGAAAGAGGAACACATTGATCTAGTGGTTCTCAGTGGAGATGTGTTTGACCGATCTGTACCACCTATTGAAGCCATTGAGCTATGGGATTCCGTGCTCCACCGATTGGCATTTAGAGAAAAAATTCCGATGGTAGCTATTTCTGGTAATCACGATAGTGGACCTCGCCTTGCGATGGGGCGAAGTGCTTGGGAAACACAGGGGATACATCTGCTAGGACATGCACAGCAAGGCATGAAACCGATTACGTTTCAAGATACCCATGGTCCACTCGACGTATGGGCCTTGCCCTATGGGGAAGTACGTGATATCGATACAGAACTAAATCGTGTAGATATGATAAGTAAAGCAACAGAGTATACGAAACCTATGGCAACTATTAAGTCTTCTAAAAAACGTCATTCCCAAGCTGAATCTGCAGATCTCTTTGCTTCTTTAAGTGATGAAGGTATTAATCCTTCTTATATTAATGGTGATAGTTCTGGCAACGATACTATAGAGAACGATGCAAGTAAATATAACAGGACCATTGCAGATGTCTATGAACAGTGGTCATCTTATGCGACAAATCGCTCTAAAAATCACCGCAGTCTTTGTATGGCTCATGCCTTTGTAGCAGGTGGTGCTGAAAGTGAATCAGAACGGCCACTCTTAGTAGGTGGTTCTGGACAAGTACCGACCACTGTGTTTAAGAACTTTCACTATACGGCGCTAGGCCATTTGCATAAACCGCAACGAATTGGGGCGGACTATATTCGCTACAGTGGGTCTTTGCTGACCTATTCCTTTGACGAGGTAGGGTATAGTAAAAGTTTCACCATTGTAGATATGGATGGCAAAGGGGCTACAACAATTAATGAGATTCCTATTGTAGGGCGCCGCCAATTTGTGAGTTTGACTGGATATTTTGAGGATTTAATGGCAGATGAAAGTCTCCACGCACAGCATCATAATGATTATGTGGAAGTACGATTGTTAGATACGGCACCTGTAGTAGATGGAATGCGTCGCTTACGAAAGGTATTTCCCTATTGCATGCGCTTAGAATTGGTAGGTCGTATGGAAGTCGTTCGAGATACAACGGGAGCCCAACGATTCAAGGAATTAAATGAACGAGATTTATTTGCCCAATTTGCTAAGGAAGCTCGCAATGAAGAACTTTCACAAGAAGAATTAGATTATATGGAAGGTTTGTGGCATCGTATATTAAGGGAGGATGAAACATGAGACCCTTACGATTAGAAATGACTGCCTTTGGGCCCTATCCGAAGGAAGTAATCCTTGATTTTTCGGTGCTAGCTGATCAGTCCATGTTTTTGATTACTGGTCCCACAGGGGCGGGAAAAACGAGCATATTGGATGCCATTGTATACGCTCTGTATGGTCAAACTAGTGGTGGTCTTCGTGATGGTGCGGGTATGCGCAGCGATTATGCAGATGCTACGACACCCACATCGGTGGTATTTGAGTTTCAAGTAGGTGACCATCGATATCGGATGGAACGAACACCGAAACAAGAATTGCAGAAAAAGCGTGGTACTGGGACCCGTACTGTACTAGCTACGGCTGCTATCAGTGAATGGATCGAGGAAGAATGGAAATTGCTGACTACGAAAGCCCAAGAAATTCGTGATTATGTGCAACAGATTATCGGATTTCGAGTGGATCAATTCTTGCAGGTAGTTCTATTACCGCAAGGTGACTTTAGAAAACTGTTAGTGGCCCCTACATCAGAACGGGAAGTGTTGCTACATACGATTTTCAAAACATCTATCTATAAACGGATGCAAGAACTATTGAAAGAAGAATTAACTAAGGCCACTGTAGGTATTCAAGATACATTGCAAAAAGTTGAGTTCTTGTTAGGCACGTATGCTGTGGATACGCTACCAGACTTAGTGACATTGGTGAAAGAAGAATGTACAGTACTATCTGATCGTGAAGAGGAACGCAAGGAGAAACAACAACAATGTGATGCCTTACAAGAGGCGTATGCAAAGTATGCATCCTACACTAATTTGGTGAATCGTAAAGAGCAACATGGTAAGGCCTTAGCAACTCATAAAGAAAGTGAAGGGGAACATATTGCATTAAGGGAAGCTATTGACCGGTGGGAACAGTTGCAAGAAATTTGTATTCCTATGAATCAATATGAGAAGTTACAAGCTACTTTCAAAAAAGACACAGAAAAGCTAGAAACAGTAGAAACATCACTGCAAGCCTTAGAAGCATCGATACAGAAATGGGATGAAAAGTACCAGGATGTAGTATCACAAGAAAAAATATATACCAAGCAGCAAGAACAATATCACCAATTACAGGCTTTGCAAGAAGAGGTAGAACGGTATAGTGAACTTTTGGAGAAGCGAACTGTATTAGAATCTGACCAAGTACAAAGGATAGAAGAACAAAAGACATTGCTACAAGCACTTGCTACAAGTCAGGCAGACTTAAAAGGAAAAGGCGAGACTCTGGTAGATATGAACCGTGAGCTACAAAGCTATGCTATGTTAGGTGAGGAAAAATTATGCATCAGTGAGTTGCGGACTTGGTGGGATTCTCTAAAGGGAGTAGTAGAAAAACTATGCACTGCTTGGGAGGATCAAACTGTATATAGTAAGCAGTTGGAGGAAGAACAACAGGTCTGCAAAACGCGAGAAGGACTGTATCATCATAATGAGCAGTTATTACGACAACACCAAGCCTATGAAGTAAGCTTGCAATTGGAAGAACACGTACCTTGTCCTGTTTGTGGTTCCTTAGAACATCCACAGGTGGCACTGGCTCCCTCGGAAGAGATTGTACGGGAAACGGTAGATCGATTCCGCAGAGAGTTCCAAGTAATTCAAATGCAGGTGGCAACGACAGAAACTAAACTGGCTCACAGTAAGGAAGAAGTAGAACGATACAATAAAGAATGGAATCGTCTATGTGAAACGTATCCAAACGTAACGGAAGGTGTGCAAAGAAAGTCTATATTACACTTGGGAAATACGTTGCAAGCAGTTATACAAGTCCAGGAAGTAGGTAGGGTAGCTGAACGTCTCCAATGGTGGCAGAAAATTGTGGATATAGAGCTAATAGACGAAGCACTTAAAGCGATACAGACAGAGTTAGTCGTAGCAGAAACCACGAAAGTAGAATTGGAAGAAAGCTTAGGGACTTTACAGAAAACGATACAAGCAGAAGAAGCTAACATTCATACAAAACAACTGGAACTGACAGTCTTAACGGGTCAGCTAGAGACGATGGAACAAGATATTCAGCATATCACAACAGAATTACATCGTGTTGAAAAAAGTATTGCTCCTTTCACCGTGGATACGTATATAACGGAGATGAAAGGGTTAGCTGAGTCATTGAAACGGTATGAAGCGGACCGTAAAGAGGTAGAGACAAAGCGACAAGGTGGACAAGAGAAAAAGGTGGCACTCATTACGGAAATGGGAGCTCTTAAAGAACAACTGGATCGTATGGCACAGGATATAGAAATGCTAGGCAAGGATATAGAGCAAGTGTTACAAGCAGAATCTCTTACCTTGGATACCTTTAAAGAGCAATCCGCTGCATTTGATGAATTGCCCGCATGGAAAGATAAACTTAGCGCCTATGACAATGAAACATTGCGGTTACAGTCTATTATAGAAGAAGTGCAAAACGAGTTATCCACCTATACTATAGTGCCTGAAGAAATAGCTAAGGCTACTGTGGAAACAATAGAACAGGAGTTAAAAGAATTAGGGGAAACCATTGGTACCCTAAAATCGCAAGTCCTAGCCAAAGAAAAGACAATACAAGACATTACCGTTTTGGAAGAATCTACTAAAGCTTTGTCAGAACGTCGAGCATTTATTTTTGGGTTAGCAGATTTAGCGAATGGCGGCGATTCGGGCATGAAAGGTATCAGCTTTGAACGGTATGTGTTAGGGGCCATCCTAGAAGAAGTATTGAGTGCGGCGAACTTACGACTTCATGATATGAGCCGTGGTCGCTATCGACTGGAACGATCCTTAGAAGAAGGTGGTCGTGGCGCACGGGGGTTGGACATTGCTGTCTTCGATACCTATACGGGGGCAAGCCGCCCTGCCAATACTCTGTCTGGTGGGGAAACTTTCTTAGCGTCCTTGGGACTTGCCATGGGCTTGGCAGATGTGATTCAATCCTATGCAGGAGGGATTCATTTAGATACCATGTTTATTGATGAAGGCTTTGGTACCTTGGATCCAGATACACTAGATGTGGCAATGGAAACATTGGTGGCATTGCAATCTCAAGGAAGATTGGTAGGTATCATCTCTCATGTACCTGAATTGCAACAACAAATTGGTGCTCATCTAGTGGTGACAAAAACAGATGCAGGTAGTCATGCTTACTTTCAGGTGAGATGATTGTATTCTCATAATACCTATGTTAGAATAGTACTGTTATTTACTAGGAATTAAGGAGGAAGTATGAAATTTAGCTTTGCTCATAATAATATTAATGTGAAAGATTTGGATACAAGTGTATCCTTTTATAAAGAAGCATTAGGATTAAAAGAAGTGAACCATATTGATGGAGAAGATGGAGCTTTTAAAATTGTCTATTTAGGAGATGGTACCAATCCACATCGCTTGGAGTTAACCTGGTTGCGTGATTGGGATCGACCATACAATTTAGGGGATAATGAATTCCATTTGGCATTGTATGTAGATGATTACGAAGGTGCTTTAGCAAAGCATAAGGCTATGAATTGCGTAGTCTATGAAAATGAAACGATGGGCATTTATTTCATTGCTGATCCAGATGGATATTGGACTGAAATTATTCCAGCAGGAGCCTATTAATATGGAACACATGTTAACTCGTCTACAATGGTTGGTAGGAGAAGAAAAAATTAAAACCTTGCAAGGTAAGAAAGTCCTTTTATTTGGATGTGGTGGTGTTGGTTCCTTTGCCTTAGAAGCTTTAGTCCGTTCGGGTGTAGGTCATATTGTTATTGTCGATGGTGACCAAGTGACGGTAAGCAATATCAATCGTCAGCTCATCGCCTTGCCTAGTACGGTAGGGCAACGCAAGGTAGAAGTGGCGAAAGAGCGCGCCTTAGCCATCAATCCTAATCTACATATTGAGGCCTATGATATAGTGTATACAGGTGAAAGTCATCCTACTTTCATCACTGACATTAATCCAGATTTTGTGATTGATGCTATCGATATGGTAAGTGCTAAACTATCTATCATCGAAACGTGTTATAATAGTCATATACCATGTATATCTTCTATGGGCACAGGCAATAAAATGTGGCCTGACCAATTGAAGATTACAGATATTAGTAAGACCCATACATGCCCATTGGCGAAAGTGATGCGCAAAGAATTGCGTCGCCGAGGCATTAAAAAGCAAACTGTATTATTCTCTACAGAACAACCGATGACACCGAACCGGGATGACGATTCAAGAAGTCCAGGTTCCTGTGGATTTGTTCCGTCTGTAGCAGGATTGCATTTAGCGGGTCACGTAATTAGAACTTTTTTGGAGGTACAATAATGAAAAAAGCAATTATTCATATGGAATACGGTGACATTGTTATCGAATTATTTGAAAACGAAGCTCCTAGTACAGTAGCTAACTTTGTAAAATTGATTAAAGAAGGTTTCTACGATACTTTAAAATTCCATCGTGTCATCCCTGGATTCGTGGCACAAGGTGGTTGCCCAATGGGTACTGGCGTAGGTGGCCCTGGTTATACAATTCCTTGCGAAACGAAAGGTAATCCACATAAACATGTTCGTGGTGCTTTATCCATGGCACACCGTGGACCTAACACAGGTGGCAGCCAATTCTTTATCGTATACGAACCACAACCTCATTTAGACGGTGTACACACTGTGTTCGGTCAAGTTATCGAAGGTATGGATGTAGTTGATAAAATTCAACAAGGTGACCGTATGCAAACTGTTGAGGTAGTAGAAGCGTAATGGCAGGCATAAAACGCTATCGGGTAGAACATCCTGAATGGTTACAAGTGAAAAAGGATGGGAAATTTTCCTATGGGTATGACCAAGAATGGTATGAAGATGCATGGAAACGCCTAGCAGGTTGTGGCCCAACTACGGCGACGCAAGTGATTTCCTATGTCCTTTTCCGTGATGGTCATTTGCCGCTGGCTACTGTGGCAAACGGTGACCAAGCCTTGGCGCGCATGGACGAAGTATGGGAATACGTGCGCCCTCGCTATGGCGGCGGTCTCTATAAAAGTACTTGGTGGGAACAAGGTGTCAAGCAATATATGGCAGATCACAATTTGCCGTATACTGTGAGACGATTACCGATTTTCCCTCTGAAAGGAAGTCCGTATACAGTGGAAGAAGTAACGGCTTTCATCCAACGTGGATTAGAACAGAATTGCCCCGTTGCTTTTTTAAATCGTCATCGTGGACAGGAAGAAGGTCTATCTACTTGGCATTGGGTTCCTATCGTGTCTATGCAAGTCAACAACGATGATACACGTTGTGTTGTCTATGATGAAGGTATGGAACGAACTTTTTCACTACGCCGTTGGTTACGAGATAATTTACTGGGTGGAGCGTTTTTATACATCCAGTCACAATGTGAGGAGTAAGAAATGACACAATGGATTAAAGAATTGCAATCCCCTCATCTTGCGTTATACGCAGAAGTGGATGAAATTTTATATTCTGGAAAATCTGACTTTCAAACGATTGAAGTCGCTCATAGTTTAGAATATGGTAATATGCTTGTTTTGGATGGTGTATTTCAAACATCAGAACGAGAAGAATTTGTGTATCATGAAATGATGAGTCACATTCCATTGTTCCTGCATCCAAACCCTAAGCATGTATTGATCATCGGTGGCGGTGATGGTGGTGTGGCAAGAGAATGTGTACGCCATAGCTGTGTAGAAACAGTGACCATGGTAGAAATTGATGGTAAAGTAGTGGAATTGGCAAAACAATACTTACCATCTATTGCTGATGCAATGATTCGCCAAGATCCAAAATTGACAGTAACCATTGGTGATGGCATTGGTCATGTAGCAGAAAAAGAAAATTTCTATGACGTGATTATCGTAGACTGCTCTGATCCAATCGGACCTGGTGAAGGTTTATTTACAGAAGAATTTTACAAAAACACATATCGTGCTTTAAAAGAGGATGGTTTATTTGTACAACAAACAGAATCTCCAGTGATGCATCAACAACTAGTATCTGATGTGTTCTACTATGTGAATAAACATTTCCCTGTGACTCGTCTATATACAGCATTCATTCCATTATATCCAACAGGTATGCATTGCTTTACGATGGGATCTAAAAAACATGACCCATTAGAATGGGATCCAAATCGTGCCCAAGATTTTACAACTAAATACTACAACTATGGCATCCAAAAATCTGCATTCGTATTACCAACATTTGTAAAACAATATTTACAAGCTCGAATTGCAGAATAAATTCTATATTTAGGAGTGCTATAGATAATGACGAACTAGCACTTTCTTTGTGAAAGTGCTAGTTTTGATTTTACGGAACTAGGAATATGTGGAGTATATAATAGATGTAGATATTGGCACATTGTCATAATTGAATTAGGTATATACAAAAGTTATAACTTGTAAAAGATGAATTTAATTAAAATAAATATTGATATTCCTACTCAATAGGTATACAATAAGAACAATCGTGAAATATAATAAATATATATAACAAAAGAGTCGATTCATGTGAATTAGTAAAAGGAGATAAATATGAAACAATATGATTTACTCGTTATCGGTTTTGGTAAAGCTGGTAAAACATTAGCTGCCACATTTGGTAAAGAAGGAAAACAAGTAGCTTTGATTGAACAAGATCCAGCTATGTATGGTGGTACATGTATTAATATCGGATGTATTCCTACCAAAACGATGATCGTAGGTGCTGATAAAGGTAAAAGCTACGAAGCGGCGAAAGCAACTCGTGATACAGTAGTAGG